>DBNZ01000035.1 GCA_002299495.1 Methylococcaceae bacterium UBA659 | reverse complement strand
GAACCGTTCACGCCGTGCTTGTGCCAACACTTCGAACGTTTGTGCTTCGCTTTGGATGCGGTTGACCGTCCGCTGCACTTTCGGAGCAAAATCCTGTACGCCTAGGCTGATGCGGTTAAAGCCTAGGCTACGCAGAAACGGAATGGTGTCGTCGTGGGTTTCGCGGGGGTCGATTTCTATCGAATAATCACCGCTGTCGTCATCTAACAAGGTGAAATTCCCACGGGTGACGGCCATCAGGCGCTTAATTTGCGGGTGACTTAAAAATGTCGGCGAGCCGCCGCCCCAGTGCAATTGTTTGATAACCCGGTTGCGGTCGAACAACTCCCCTTGCAGGGCGATTTCTTGGCATAGATTGTCCAGATAAGGCTCGGCATGGCTGCGGTTTTTGGTGATAATTTTGTTGCAGGCGCAATAAAAGCAAACCGTGTCGCAGAACGGGATGTGGAAATACAGCGACAACGGCCCGCCCGTGGCGTTGGATTGGTCAATGTACAGGCGATAATCGCGGTCGGTGAAGCGGTCGTGCAGTTCCAACGCGGTAGGGTACGAGGTGTAACGCGGGCCGGCTTGGTCGTAGCGTCGGATCAAATCTTGGTCGAATTGCAGGGATTGGTCGATCATTTGACCACGCCGTTTATCAGGAGCGTAGGGTGGGTGTGGTCGCCGACGGCGATGGATTCGATACTGCCCACTAAATCACCCGCTTGGGCAATGGCGGCGCCGGATTGGGTGACCCGCGCCAACAATTTGACTGCGGCGAAATCGGACAATTTCAGGCTAGGCATCATGGCTTGTGCGTCAGACAGCGTGACCGTCAGCGGCAAGTCGGCCACGGTCTTGCGGACTATGGCCAACGGCATTTTAGAGCCGGACAGGGCTTGGGCGTAAATGAAAACGCTAGCGCTGGGTTGGGCCTTTTTTTGTAGCTCTGGCGCCAGGCTAACCTGGACGGTGATGCTGGCGGTTTGGCCGGTTTGCGCCCCGGATGACGGGCGGGCGGCGTTTGGCGATGATTCGATTTGCGCCAACATATCTTGCACTTCCTGTTGCTCTGGCGATCCGGGTGGCAATAAGCCCGCCAGTTTGCGCCAGAGCCGGGCGGCGGCGGCGGTGTCTCCGGCCTGCGCCTTAGCCCTTCCGGACAGCCACAAGGCTGAGATGTTGTCCGGTTGCAAGGCCAATACCTTTGCAATTAATGCGGCTGGTTTGCCGACCAATTGTTCGTCATTGGCGTAGGCCAGCGCGTCGGCATAAAGCAGCATGACTTCGGGTTGGTCGCCCAGCAACCGATAGGCTTGTTGGAACGCCTCGGCGGCTTTAGGGAATTGTTGCAGGTATTTGTAGGATTTGCCCAACATGAGCCAGCCCTCAGCGTCATCGGGGTTGGCTTGCATTCGTGCCGCCAGTTTGCCGACCATTTTTTCGATGTCGGCCAGGCTAGGTGCGCTTGGCTGGACACCCAGCATTTCCGGGGTGGGTTCGACGGCCTGGAAGCTGCCCAGCCGGGCGTATAAACCGGCGGACACCAGCGGTATGACCAAGACCAACCCATATGCCAGCCAACGTCCGGCCGGTTTAGCCGACGGGGGCTTGTCGGCGGCCAAATCGTCGCTTAACGCCAATTCCAGCTCGCCGCGTTGGCTGTCATAATCGGCTTGGGTTAAAGCGCCTGCTTGCAATTGTTCGTTCAGTTCATTGAGGCGTTGCCGGGCGATGGTCAGGTTGCGCTGGCCGGCATCATCATCGGCGACCGGGGGTTGTCGCCACAGCGGCGGCAGGATGAACGCCAAGGCTAATGCGACCATCAGCCCGGAAAAAAGAAAAAAGTAAAGAGTCAAGGGTGGTCACCTGTGCCCAACAAGCGGCGGGCCGCGGCCAGTTTTTCGGCTTGTGCCGGGTCTATTGCGGTGGCCATGTCCCGTTTTTTGCGTCGCAACACCCAAGCCGCCGTGCCTATGCCAGCCAATAAAAAAACCAGGGGGCCCAACCACAACAGCAGCGTTTTGGTTTTGAACGGCGGGTTGTACAGCACAAAATCGCCGTAACGTTCGGTCATGAATTGCACAATCTCGTCTCGGGATCGACCTTGTTCCAGCATTTCGTAGACTTGCCTACGCAAATCGCCGGCCAATTCGGCGTTGGAGTCGGCGATGGTTTGATTTTGGCAGACCAGGCAGCGCAGTTCATTGGTCAGGCTTTCATAAACCGCTTGTCGTTCGGGGTTGTTAAATTGGCGGGATTCGATGTCGGCCATTGCCATCAGCGGCAGCCAAAAAATTATCAGCACAAACGGTTTCATTAGATCTCTGCTTGGAGTTGGCTGACCAGGGGCAGCAATATGGACTCGATGAATTCGGGCGAAAGCGGCCCGGTCAGTTTATGGCGGATGATGCCTTTTTTGTCGATGACAAAAGTCTCCGGCACACCATAAACGCCAAACTCTATGCCGATACGGCCTTCTTGATCCATGATGCTGACAGTGTATGGGTTGCCGAGTGAAGCCAGCCAGTTTTTGGCGGCTTCCGGGTCATCTTTGTAATTAAGTCCAACGATGGGTAACAACCGTTGTTGCGCCAAGCCGTTTAGCAGAGGGTGTTCCTCCCGGCAAGATACGCACCAAGAGGCCCATACATTGAACAACCAGACTTGGCCCTTGAAATCGGCCGGGGTCAGGTTTTCCGCAGGAGCGTTAAGCTTAGGCGCGGAAAACGCAGGCACCGGTTTACCGATGAACGGTGACGGTATTTCCCTAGGGTCGAGGTTTAAGCCCGCCGCAAGGAACACGGCGAGGATGATGAATATCAGAAATGGAGCGAGGTACTTAAGCATAATGGCTTTATGTTACCCGTTTTACGGGCTAAATGGGGGAGGCAATAGCTTGGCCAAAAAACGATCCGAACCATGCGCCAGCAAGCTCAGCCCCGATGTAAAACC
>DBNZ01000180.1:4540-4976 GCA_002299495.1 Methylococcaceae bacterium UBA659 | reverse complement strand
ACCGGCATGCCGCGGCCATTGTCCTTGACTAAGACCGCGCCGTCCTTGAACAACGTGACTTCAATACTATCGGCGAAGCCGGCCATTGCCTCATCGACGCTGTTGTCGACAACTTCTTGGACCAGGTGGTTGGGGCGGGTGGTGTCCGTGTACATGCCGGGACGTTTGCGTACTGGATCTAGGCCGCTTAATACTTCTATCGCAGCGGCGTTATAGTCGTTACTCATAGGGGTGGTTAGGGTGAACAAAGGGGGTGGTAGGTGTTATCGCGGATGGTGTTCTTAAGAACGTGTTTTAACAGCGGCTGCGCGGCGCTCGACAGTCTGCCGCGCACCTACGTCGCTCCTGCGGTCTGTGTGGGAGCACCGCCCCCGGCGCGATGCGGGCCGCCATTTAAGCCCTAGGCTACGCCCTTCGGCCCGAGCCTCTTGCCCTA
>DBNZ01000180.1:0-4193 GCA_002299495.1 Methylococcaceae bacterium UBA659 | reverse complement strand
ACCAAAAAGAACAACGCCAACGCTAACAGCAGCCATTCGATGGCTCCGATGGTGCGCCTAAACTCGCTGATAATTTCGGGGGTCTTTGTGCAAGTTTTAGCTGGGGCATTGGTTTATTGGATTTCCTGGCGCCGACTTAATCGTTTTTGGCAAACAATGCTATGGATTCGACATGGGCGGTTTGCGGGAACATGTCCATGACACCGGCCTTGACCAGCCGGTATCCTAACTCATTCACTAATATTCCGGCGTCCCTGGCCAAGGTGGAAGGGTTGCAGGAAACATAAACAACCCGCCTGGGTCGCCAGGTTTTCAAATAGGGCAGCACCTCTGATGCCCCGGCCCTAGAAGGGTCCAATAATAGTTTGTCGTAGTGTTGGTTTAGCCAGGGTGGGTCGCCTAGGTCTTTGCTTAAATCGGCGGCGTAAAACTCTACGTTGGTGATGTGGTTAAGCTTAGCATTGGCTTCGGCATGTTTGACCAATGGCAAATCGCCTTCTATGCCTACAACCCGGCCGACTTGCTTGGCCATCGGCAGGGTAAAATTGCCTAGGCCACAAAACAAATCCAAAACCGTATCTGTGGGTTCTAACGCCAAAATATCTAAAACCCGGTCAATCATCAGCCGGTTAAGTTCGTAATTGACTTGGGTGAACATGGCCGGTTTGAAGTCAAACCTGAGTCCGTGGTTAGGCAGGGAATAACGGGGCGTCACCTCCGGTTCTCCGGGTAACGGGGCGATGGTGTCTGGGCCTTTGGCTTGTAAACATAGGCTGATGCCGTGATTATGGCCAAATTGGCGCATGGTTTCGATGTCATCCCCGCTAGGTGGCGACAGCACCCTAATAGCCAGTACGCAGTGTCCATCCCCGACCGCCACTTCAATCTGCGGGATTTTTTCGCGGATGCTTAACCTTGCGATCATCTCACCTAGGGCAACCAGTTTTTCGCCAATCATGGGATGCATCACCAAACAATTGCCTATTTCTGCCAAATAGGGGTGGCGGCGTTCGCGAAAACCGACTAACACTTTGTTTTTCTTCGCAACGTATTTGACGCCCATCCTGGCTTTGCGCCGATAGCCCCAGTGCGGGCCGGTCAACGGCTCCCAAAGCTCTGGTGTATCCAGCTTGCCGATCCGTTTGAATTGCTCGATTAACAAATCTTGTTTGACCCGTATTTGTTGCTCCGGCCGCACATGCTGGAAGCTGCAACCGCCACACACGCCATAATGGGGGCATAAAGGCTCGGCCCGCAGCTCGCTTCGGGTGATGAGCTTTGCCACCTTGCCTTCGGCAAAATCTTTACGGATGTCCGTATAAACGAATTCCACTTGTTCGCCCGGCAAAGCTGCGTCGATGAAAACCGCTTTGCCATCGATATGGGTTACGCCGCGTCCGTCATGGGTTAACGAGGTAATCGATGCGGTTATGGGTGTTTCCGGCAGGGTTTTTCTGGTTCGAGTCCGTGGCATTTAGCGTTGTTTCCAAGTCCCGTCGGCTTGTTGGTACCACCAACCGGAAAAAGCATTGCCTAACCAGCGGGCGGCAAAAGTGGATTCTATTTGGCTGGCCCATTCTGGATGGCCGTTGGCGTTGGCAATGGCTTGATAGAGCTTTTTGCGGTCGGCATTTTCTGCGGCCACCAGTTTATTGACTCGATTTCTGTCTTTTAGCGGGACGGCGTTGGGATCTCTTACCGTGATGTAACCGTCGGCTTTCAGGCCAATCGTGCCGTTGTCGTAAAACGCCTTTAAAGCCGGGAAACGGGTTTCCATAGCTGACCTTATCTTTCGGATTTCGGCACTGTCGATTGATAAGTTGGCGGAGTCGGCGTGGGCCGAATGGATAAGGGCCGCAATAGCCGCATCAATCAGTTGCACACTGGCCCATTGCCATTCAGAAAGCCCGGCTTGGGGTTCGGGCGTTTGCGGGGCGTCCGGGCTAATGCCTTGGATGTCCTTAATAATTTCATCCGCAGCCTGTTCCGCCGCCGCCGCAGGGAAATAGATGTTGATAGTGACACAGGCGGTCAGCGCCAGCGCGGGGATCAAGGAGAGTTTATTCATAGCAGTTACCCGTTATTTTATGATGGCATCATCAGTCGATGTCACACGCCGCAAGCGTTCCAGCAATACCACCCAATCTACCCTTGGATTATAGCCAATGACATCAATCCGAGGCAGGCCTGCGCCTTTGATAATGCGGTAGCCGCCGGCAAAGGGTTCAATACCCATCAATTGGCAGACACCGTCGTTAAGATAACAGCCCAGACCTATTTTGTCATAACGGAACTGTTCAAAAAAATTAAGTAAGCCCCGGGTAACGATGTCGGAGGGGGAGGCGCCGCCAATGCTGGCGATATTTTTCACCGCTTTTTGGCTAATACGGCGGTGGGATTGGTCGTCATCCGGGGTGCCTAACCAGGCAAAAAATTGCACCGGCCGCCAATTTTCCAGGCGGAGTTGCTTGATAAATCCGGATAATCTTCCGGTTATTCGGCCAAATTGGAACTTATCGGTTAGCAGGCCGAGGTCAAGTTGGTCTAAGGTGATCTCGCCTAAAAGTTGCGGGAAGCCAGATAACAACCCTGAGACCGCCAAGTTGCCCACGTCAATGGTCCCGTCAAAAGCATGGATGCTGAGGCCGCCTGCAAGTTTAAGCAAACCGTCTCGGTAGCCGATTCCCGGAATTTCGCCACTGACTAGGCCCGTTAACGGGGGACCGCCTAGGCTTTGGGACAATTGCCGTAATGATGCGCCAGTGAGTTTGCCGGCCAGTTGGAATTGTGCATCCTGGCCTTTATCCTTTTGCCATGCCAACTGGGTAAGCGTGAAGTTGCCCCCCAACAAGGGCAAATGGGCCGAATTGAGCAGCCAAATACGGTTGGCCTGGCTGCCAAAGTTCAGTTGGGCGGTCCCGATAGAAACCGGGCCCAAATTTAACGCCCCCCATTGCAAATACGATGTTTGGCTGGCTGGTAAAGTGTTTGACCAATTGATGACACCGCCGCCACCTTGCCAGCCAAAACGGGCTTTTTCGTCAGCGATTGCGAAGTCTGCAAGGCCAAGCGTGATGGCAGACCATTGGTTGTCGGTTATGGCCAGGTGTCCGGTCATTTGACCTTTTAAGGTAATCCCAGCCCATTGGCTTTGTTCCGTAAACGGTTTGAGGTAGCGGTTTGACAGCCCAGCCAAGTCATGGCTGCGGAGCGCCAGTTTCGCAGAACGGATAAGTAAAGGGCGTTGTCGGTAATCAAGAGTGGCGCTGGCGTTTACGCTGGCCAGTTTTCCGTGGGTGATTTTTAAATGGTTTAGGTCGATGTCGTGTTGGTTTGGTCGCCAAGAACCCTGGCTGTGCAGTTTTAAGCCTGTAGGCCCTGCTTCCCAGTACAGCGGGTCGGCATAAATAGAACCGCTATTGATAAGGATACGGTTGCGCCAGCGCCAATGTTGAGCCCGATAGCGGGCATGCCATCGTGTCTGCATGTTGAGGTTTTCACTGGCATACTGGCCGTCCCTGGTGTGCAGGCTGAGTTGTTTTATCCTGGCCTGCAAACGAGCTTCGGTAATGGTTTCACCAGAACCTAAGAGGGTCAAGTCCAAATCAAGGTCGCCTTGGTTGACCGTTAGGGTCTGGGGTAACGGCAGCAAGGTCAAATAAGCCGCAGGGATTGCAACGGCCTTGAGAGCCAAATCCCAGTTATCACGATTTAACTGGCCATTAAATGAGATAGCCAACGGCTCAAGGTTGCCTACGCTGAACTTGGCCAGGCCATTTCCACATCGCCATAGCCGGTTTAACCGCTGCGCTTGATTACAGCGTAAGTCAATGTTGTTTAATGTTTTTTTATAGTTTGGCAAGATTAATTGGTCTAGGGATAAAACCAGTTTCCGGGTATCCGTTTGCCCGGTATCTTGCAGCTGAAACGCCAACTTCTTAAGGTGCAATCCCGGGGCGTCGACTGCGCCGATATTAACCGAAAACGCCGCTAAGGCCTGGGCCGGGGTTGTCAGGAGGGCTAACAAAAATAACGCGGACGGCAGCATGTTTCAGGGGAAGTAGGCACGGCGCCTGCGCCGCAAATTACGCTTCAAGTCGCGACGAGGGCGTCGCTACTCTGTTTCATATTGAGCAAGTATCGTGTATATAGGCATAGGTGTCTACACAAGTTTTATAGCACGTCATGCCGGC
>DBNZ01000093.1:1066-10059 GCA_002299495.1 Methylococcaceae bacterium UBA659 | reverse complement strand
CGCGCACCAGCAAGCCGAAACGTTATACATAACCCTGATTAACCTTATCCACGGCAAGGAACCGGTTGAATTTGTCTATTATGACCATGGCTCGTTGGTCTCATTAGGCAAATACACAACTGTCGGCAATCTGATGGGGCACCTGATGGGTTCTGTCAGCATTGGCGGCTTTATTGCCAAAGTCGTTTATTGGTCTTTGTATAAAATGCATCAAGTCGCCCTGCATGGCTACTTCCGCACGATCATGTTGTCACTATCCAACTTATTCAGGCGCAGCGTTTATAGCAAAATAAAAATGCACTGAAGCCACCCATAGGTTACTTATGTTTGAAATTGAATACGAATTCCGTGAACAGGACTTGGTCCGTTTCAATGAAATGCTCTGTTTAAAGAACCCAGAAATCCAGCAAAACATCAGAAAAAACAGGATGATAGTGCCAGGAGTTTTATTTTTGATCGGCTCTTTTTATTATTTTTATTATGGCGACAGGAATTCTACCGCTTACATCATCGTGTTTGCGTTGCTTTGGGCCTGGTTGTCGCCAAGACTCATGAAATTAGATTTCCAACGGCAAATACTAAAAAACTATACCGATAAGGAAAAGGCCGCCATGTTTGGCAAATACAAGCTGACCATAGACCCAGCCAATCCTAAATTTTTGCTTGAACAATCACCTAGCGGCAAAAACAAAATGGCATGGCCGGAGCTGTTAAGGGTGGAATATGGCAAAAAGTATGTCTACCTTTACCTTAGCTTGAACACCGCTTTGGTCATTCCGGTTGAAACCGTCAGCAAGGGCAATTTGGAACAATTCGCCGAGCAGGCGGAACAAATGATCGAGCGGTTTGGCTGAGCCGACTATTTTACCGCAGCCAGTTTTTTGCTGGGAGTTTCCAACCACTCATTGAATTTGGCCAGCTCCGGGCCAATCAGCATGCCGGCTTGAAAATACAAGCTACTACGCGCCTTGAAGTAACGGTATCGGGCTTGACGTTGCTCCAAACGCGCTTCAGAAAGACGTTTTTCCGCACCCAGCAAATCGACGATCGTCACCACGCCCAGTTCATAGCCTTTTTTCATGGCATCCCTGGATTTTTCAGCTGCCGCCAATTGCCGGTCTGTGGCAAGGCTTCTGGAGGGAGATGTTTTCATGTCCAAATAAGCGGCGCGGGTTAGTTTTTCCAATTCCCGCAGCCGCTGATCCCTTTGCGACCGTCCTACTTTCTCCCTAGCCTTAGCTTCCCTGACCTGTGCATCCGTTATGCCGCCGTTGTAAATGGGTACGGTCGCCTGGACCGCTACGGTCCCGACATTGTAGGGAGGGGCTTGCTGGTTGTCGAAGAAGGTGTCACTGTGGGTGCCGGTCACCTGCAATTCTATACGCGGCAAATACCCGGCACGATAGGCCGAAACACTTTGGTGTGCCGATTCAACGACATATTTTAAAGCTTGTAGCTCCGGGTTAAACAGACCTGTTTGTTGCACCCATGTTTCGATGTCGCCTTCCGGGGGCGGCTGTTGTGCGTCCAACCGTATCGGCTGGATTGATGTCACGGCGTCACCGGTCAATTCACGCAGTTTCTCCAAGGCGATCCGGGCATCGTTTTCACGGTCGATCAACTCGGTTTTCAGGGTCTCCACCCGCGCCTGCAACTCATAAAGGTCGGTGATCAACGCCATCTGCCGAGCGTGCATGGCGGTTACCCGCTGTAACTCCTGCTCGGTTGAAGCCAATTCGGCGGCAATGATTTCACCCTTGTCGGCAGCTTCCAAAGCATCCGCATAGCGTTCAATAATATCGGCGATTAATTTTTGGTGGGCAGTCAATAAATCCTGCTCGCTTTGGGAGGTACGCAACTGTTGGCTTTTCATGAGCAAATAAGTTTGCAAATCAAACAGCGGTTGCCTTAGGCTGACGCTGGCCCGCCTGCCTGGGTAATCATTGGTGAACTCTCTGACCAAATCGGAACCTTGACTGTGGAAGCGGTTAAACGAATAGTTGCCGATTAAATTGACCTGGGGCAGCAATTCGCCAAAACTGCGGTCTTCCATCGCTTTAGCCAGTTCCACGGTGTATTCGCTGCCCAACAACTCGGGCGAAGATTCCACGGCGCGGTCATAGATCGACAACAAGTCTTCGGCACAGCTATCAGAAAGCGCCAGCGCCCAGCACAGGCCTAACAAAACACAAGGGTTATGCATGGCATCAGTCCTCTATCAGCGAGCGGGCGAAAAAGTTACTGAGAGGCTGCATCAAATACTGCAAGAAAGTGCGGTCACCGGTATTGACCAGCACTTCGGCGGGCATGCCCGGGAGCAATACCAAGCCTTGTTTTTCGAGTAACTCCAAGCCTTCTTTTGCCACTTCAACACGGGCCAAATAATAACTGATTTGGTTTTTTTCGTCGGTCAGGCGATCAGCCGACAAAGTCATCAAACGGCCATCAATTTTTGGTGTCAACGCGCTTTTGAAGGCGCTAAACCGAATTTCGGCGCTTTGGCCCACACGCACCCGGTCTATGTCTATCGGTGACACTTGCGCCTCGACTACGAGCTTTTCCTGCTGGGGGACAATATCTAGGATATGGCCGCCCGGGGCGATGACCCCGCCTAAAGTATGCACTTGCAGGCCTAACACCATGCCGGATTCTGGCGCTTTAACGATGGTTCGCGTGACGGTGTCTTCAAGCCATTGAGTTTTTTCGCGTAATTCTGACAATTCCGTTTGCACTTTACTCAACTCATCGGCCACTTCGCGCTGCAACTCTTTTTCAATTTGCAACATTTTTAGGGAAATCTCGCCCATTTGGGTCTGCGTCGTGGCGATACTGGCGGTAAAATCGCCTTCGTCACCTTGAGCTTGGGCGATACGGCGCTCTAATTCCGTGACTTTTTGTTTCTCGACGTAACCTTCCTTAAGCATGGCGCGGAAGTCTTGCACGTCTTGTTTTAATGAGGCCCCAAGATCACGGCGGCTGATTTTTTGCGCCCTTAGCCCTTCAATTTTGGCACCCAGTTCCCGCCGTTGCTCTTTTAAAATGTTAATTTCACCACGGCGCGAAAACATGCGGACTTTAAAAGATTGATCCTGGGCGTGCATCGCCTCCCGGGCCCTAGGGTCGGTGTTTTGGGTGAGCGTATCGGGATGGCTGATGGCATTACTGCCGTCACGTTCGGCAATCAACCTGGCTTCCCTGGCCAATGCCGAAAACAATTGGCCCCTGAGCGTTTCCAACTGAGCGCGGGAAGAGGTGTCATCGAACTCCACTAATACCTGTCCCTTGCTGACCGTATCCCCATCCCGGACATGGATGGCTTTGATTATCCCCCCCTCCAAATGCTGGACGGTTTTTCGGTAACCCTCAACGGTGATGGTGCCAGGAGCCAACGCGGCGCTGCCTAATGGCGCTAAAACCGACCAAGCGCCAAAAAAACCGAATACGGCAATGACTAGGAAGTAACCTAAACGCCGGATTGGGCGGTCATCCGCATAGCGGTCTATATCCACGGCTTCTGGTTCTTGTGCTTGGGTTTTGGGTACCAAAAGGCTCATCAGAGTACTCCTCCCTGTTGCGTTGGAATGGCTTGCTGGATTGGGCGCTGGCTTAATTTCGCCAACACCTCATCACGCGGGCCATCGAGCAGTAAAGCGCCTTCGTTCAATACCATGATGCGGTCAACCAGATTTAAGATGCCCACCCGGTGGGTGATGACAATGATGGTGGCGCCGCGCTGTTTTAATTGTGCCAACGCCTTGGCCAAGGCCTGTTCGCCGACGTCATCCAAATTAGAGTTAGGTTCGTCCAAAATGATCAAAACCGGTTCGCCGTAGATGGCGCGGGCCAAACCCACCCGCTGGCGTTGCCCAGCCGACAAAATGCCGCCCGCGCCACCGATTTCGGTGTCGTAACCCTGTGGCAGTTGCAGGATCATTTCGTGGACCCCGGCCAATTGTGCGGCCGCGACCACCTTATTGCTGTCAACTTCGCCAAAACGGGCGACATTCTCAGCAATAGTGCCATCAAACAGCTCGATATCTTGAGGCAAATAACCGATGTATTGACCCATCAGGTCACGGTCATATTGGCTGACGTTAGCGCCGTCCAAACGCATGACGCCATTGGCGACCGGCCAGATGCCCAACATGGCCCGGGCCAATGAGGACTTGCCGGAGGCGCTGGCGCCAATCAAGGCGACAAAAGTGCCAGGCTGGATGGTAAAGCTGATGGCTTTGATAACGGCAACTTTGGAACCTGGCGGAACCACCACGGCCTGCTCCGCCCGCACCGCCCCCTTAGGCTTAGGCAAGGGCATGCGCTCTGGCTCGACCGGGAACTGTCCTAGCAGGGTATCCAGACGGTCGTAAGCGGTCCTGGCCGATAAAAATTGCTTCCAGCTGGCAATCATCAGGTCTATGGGCGCTAAGGCCCGGCCCAACAAAATTGACCCGCCAATCATCACGCCAGGGCTAATTTGTTTGTCGATGGCCAACCAAGCTCCCAAACCCAAGACTAGGGACTGTATGGTGATCCGGTATGTTTTCGACAAGGCCGCTATCAGGCCGGCTTTTTCGCTGGCGACCGCCTGTAACAAGATCAACTGCTGTTGCTTAGTTTGCCAACGCGCCAATAGGTTAGGCACCATGCCTAAGGCATGCGCCACTTCGGCATTGCGTAAGTTTCGGGCGGTGATATTGGAATTTTCCACCGAGACTTTGTTGGCTTGCTCCAATTCATCGTGGGTTGCGCGTTCATTCCAAATGGCCAATATGATCAGAAAAATGGCGGAAAAAATGGCCACCGCGCCAAAACTTGGGTGGAACAAGAACAGCAAGCCGATATAAACGGGTAACCAAGGCGCATCAAAAAAGGCAAACAAACCATTGCCTGTCAAAAATTGCCGCAGCACCAACAAATCGCTTAGCGGCTGTACGCTACTTTTCCCGCCACTCTGCAAGGCCTGCCGGAACAGCAAATGATACAATCGTTCATTTAGCAACCAGTCAAACCGGGTGCTGACCCTGATCAAAATTTGTGACCTTATCCATTCCAATGCCCCTAAAACGCCAAACAAAAATACCGCCAGCAAGGTCAACATCATCAAGGTTGAGGTGCTGCCACTGGATAGCACCCGGTCGTATACCTGCATCATGTAGATAGCCGGCAACAACATCAATAAATTGATGAACAGGCTAAAAACGGCGGTGGATTGAAAAGAATGGCGGCAGTAATGGATAGCTCGGGCTAGTTCTGATTTGGGCGGATACATAGGGGCTGGGTTTTTGGAATAGTAAAAACAAGCCGCAGAAGGCCTTGCCTAAGGCAATTCTACAACACAACCGGAAGTTTGCATCACAAGGACTAAATTTTAGCTTAGGTTCTGTTAAACCCGACCAGCACAGCGCCCTAAGGGCATAAAGAAACGCGCCGCTGGCGTTCGCGCCGGGCTAACCACTGGTACCTCGTGCCGTTTTTAGGGTACTCGTGCCCTGCGCTATTTAGGGCATGAGCGCAGTCTAATGGTGCTTAAGTTTCCTTAAAACTCGGCATCATGGTAAATATTTTGCACGTCATCCAACTCATTCAGCATATCCATGAATTTTTCAAACAGAGCCAAATCATCGCCGCTGATGGGTGTAACGCCTTTCGGTAAAAACTGGATTTCGTCGACTTCAAAATCAAGGTCTGAAAAAGCATCGGCCAAGGCTTGTTTGGCCTTGAGGTAGTCGGCGGGCGGGGTAAACACGGTGATCTTGCCGTCTTCATTCTCAATATCCGTGGCATCGACATCCGCCATCAACAGCGCTTCTAGCACCGCGTCTTCGTCATCGTGATTAAATCCCAAGATGGCGGCATGGTCAAACATGTGGAGCACCGTGCCGGGCGTGCCGATTTTACTTTTGGTTTTGGTAAAACACAGGCGCACGTCCCCGAAAGTGCGGTTGGGGTTGTCGGTCAGGCAATCGACAATCACTTTGCAACCACCGGGGCCGTAGCCTTCATAACGGGCCGGCGCAAAATCCTCGCCACCCCCGCCTTTCGCCTTTTCGATGGCCTTTTCGATCACATGGCTAGGCACTTGGTCTTTCTTCGCACGTTCAATCAGGCCCCGCAAAGTCAAGTTTCCGGTCGGGTCGCCCCCCCCCGATTTGGCACTGACATAGATTTCGCGGCCATATTTGCTGTAGACCTTGGTCTTGGCCGCAGCCGTTTTGGCCATGGACACTTTGCGATTTTGATAGGCTCTACCCATAGGTTGATTGCTCCACTAACAATAAAATGCGTGATTTTACCGGTTTCGATTTTTATAAGAAACCTTAAACCCGCGTTCAAGACCAAGCCAAGCATCGCCGTCATTGCTCTTTATTTAGTGGGATTGCGACCACCTCTGGCGGTTTTCTTACAGTGGGCGAAAAGCAGAAACCCCGTTTAAGGATGCATACCTGCGCCGGGGCTGGGTTGCATAGGTCTTGGTATGCTCGGCGCCACGGGGGGCGATGGTTTAAGCAAGGGTTTTGGTAGAATGGCCTGCGGTTGGGCGACATTGGCCGGCGCCGCTGGCTTTTTTAAATAATCGGGCGAATCAACCACAAATTTCCTATTGCCTATCGACCTGACAAAGGTATTTGTGGCTGGGGCAATCACTAAAATCTTACTGAGTTTCTCAAACGAGTCATGCGGTTCGGGTATAGCCGCTAAGGCCGTAAGGGGGCTCATCGCTATAAAAAGGCTGGCGCCCACCAGCGTTACCGCCAAACCTAAAGGCCGGTACAGCAAAACATCCAATAGGACAAAGCCAGGGTCGGTTTCCTCCGTCCCTTGAGCATGGGCAACCGGGGCAAAACCGATCAGGGTAACTAAAAAAATAAGGCTGATTTTTTTCATAATTCCTTGCGCTGTCTGAAGTTTTGGGAAAGACTCGTATCGCTGCTTTTTATGTCCGGTGCAGCGGCCGGTTTGACTGGAGGCTACCCAACGCCAGATGGCCTTAAAGTTAACCGCGTGATAAATTCGTGATAAAAAACCGATCCGATTGAAATTTGGGTAACATCCATTACCCACCATGCCCCGCTTAGGCGGCCGTTTTATCAAAAAAATCACCTGAAAACCATGAAAAACTATCTATCCAGAATTATTATTCTGCTTGCTACCTTGTCGGCCAGCAGCGGGCAGGCCGATGACAGCCAACAGACCTCGGGCGACCCCAACAAAACCCCCATCCATCGTTACAGCAAACCCCCTGACGATGTCCTGAAAAAAACGCTGTCACCGTTGCAATACAAGGTGACCCAAAAAGAAGCTACCGAGCCGCCATTCAACAACGCCTACTGGAACGAAAAGCGTGCTGGCATTTATGTGGACGTGGTCACCGGCGAACCGTTGTTTTCTGCCAAAGACAAATATGATTCCGGCACCGGTTGGCCTAGCTTTACCAAACCGCTGGTCCAGGAAAATATCGTGGAAAAAAAGGATTTTTTGCTGGTTTTCCCCCGCACCGAAATCCGTAGCCGGTTTGGCGGTTCGCATTTAGGGCATGTGTTTAACGACGGCCCGCAACCGTACGGTCTGCGTTATTGCATAAACTCGGCCGCCCTACGCTTTATCCCGGTGGCAGAAATGGCGGCGGCCGGCTATGGCGAATTCCTAGAGCTATTCAACGACGTGAACCCCTAACTTTTTATCCGCCTGAAGCGCCCGCCACCGGGTATACCGGTCATGGCCGAACAACACCAGAAAAACCATCAACATCAACGCCATAATCGGTTTATCGCCCCAATGGGCATAAGGGGTCATGCCACCCATCGGCACAATGTCGGCTGTTAACACCGTCGTCGTGAAAAGGGGGGTCGACGCCTGCACCTTGCCGTCCGGCCCGATCACCGCCGTCACGCCGGTGTTGGTCGAACGCAGCATATAGCGCCCGGTTTCCAACGCACGCATACGGGCGATCTGCAAATGCTGATGCGGTTGCCAAGAATCGCCGAACCAGGCGTCGTTGGTCACGTTGACCAAATAAGCGGCCTCCGGCAAGCCATGCAGGCCCGCATCGCCAAAAGCCGCCTCGTAGCAAATGGTGGTGATGAACGGATAGCCGCCCGCCTGCAACAACGGCTGCCGGTTGCCGCCAGGGGTAAATTCGCCCATGTCGATATGCAAGTTTTGCAACACCCAACCGGAAAACGGCTGCAACGGCATGTATTCGCCAAACGGCAGCAAGTGGTTCTTTTTGTACATGCCTGGGGTTTTGCCCAAGGTGATGACGGCGTTGTAGACCTCCCCCTCCGCCTGCCCCTCAACCGGCAAGCCGACCACCAAATCGCTGCCGTGTTGCAAGGCTTGTTGCCGCAACGGCTGCAAAAAATGCTCGTCGACTTGCGACAAGTAAGCCGGGATGGCCGTCTCTGGCCAAATAATCACATCCGCCCCCCAGTTTTGGGCGGTCATGTTTTTGTACAACCGCAAGGTCTCAATGCGGTTTTCCGGCCGCCATTTTTGGTCTTGTCTGATGTTGCCCTGGATCATCACCGTTTGGATAGGTGCGCCGATGGGCTGGGTCCACGACACTTGTTGCAAGCTCCAACCCAACAGCCAGATGCCGACCACCACGCCGGCCGTTAGCGGTCGACTGGGTTTTCTGCGCAGAAAATAGGCGATCAAGGTCGCCGTCAAGGCCAACAAAAAGCTCGTGCCATAGGCGCCAATAATCGGGATATACCCGGCCAGCGGCGTTTCCAACTGCGAATAAGCCACTAACAGCCAGGGGAAACCGTTCAACAGCCAATAACCGCGGCCATATTCAATCAACACCCACAACAACGGCACCATGACCACCCCCTTGTTGCCGCGCGTCTTCACCGCCAACCAGCCCGCCACGGCTGGGAACAACGCCCAGAACGCCACGAACAAAGCGGTGATACCCACCGCCTCCAACGGTGGCACGAAGCCATAGTCATGCAGGCTGACATACAGCCACGGAACGCCCAGCCCAAACG
>DBNZ01000093.1:0-666 GCA_002299495.1 Methylococcaceae bacterium UBA659 | reverse complement strand
AACTGGCGCGAACGCCAAGGTGTAGAAAAATCCCGCCAACAAGGCGGACAAGTCGCGGACAATGTTGTTTTGAAAGTGCATGGCGTGAAATGGTCGTGTTGCGGTTAAAGGGCTAAGTCTCGCTTTTTTCTAGGTCGCTACCATATCGGGTACGCACGGTGTGTCTTTTGGAAAATGACATTAAAAATCAATACAAAAGGCACGCGGTGCGTGCCCTACGAAAGCAAAACATCAAATTTTGGCAAGGCATAGGCCATGTTCATGGTCTTTAAGCTGACGACTATCACCCGCCGGAACAGTTCCAGCGGACAGCGGGCCTTGCCCATGGTGCTTGACGCCGCCGTCCTTGCAAGCGGTGACGGCTTAGCGTTCCATCAGCCATTGCGGAAAGGCCATCCGGTTCTTCTGTTTTAGGCCGTCCCCGCCTGTCTAAAGCAGACCCTGCTAAAGATGGGGAGCGTACTGAATATGGCCGACACCATGGCAATCCGGCACAACCTAAACCTTTAGGACTTTCGCTATACCCCAGAATAAGCCGTAATCCTAGGGTTATCCAGTTCAGCTTTTAGGTAGCCGTAAAACAAATTTTTCCGTGTTGGTAAAGGGTGGTTTTGAATGCCTTGGCCTTCACTTGCAAGGATATCCAGGCATGGTAGCAGCAGGCAA
>DBNZ01000184.1:14408-14589 GCA_002299495.1 Methylococcaceae bacterium UBA659 | reverse complement strand
GGTTCCAGATTTCGATGTAGCGGTCGCCGTCTTCGTCAGGCGAACCGGGCGGGCCGCCGGCGATGTGTTCGCCGTGATCATAAAAAATTTCGGTGCATGGGCCGCATGGGCCGACATCGCCCATAGACCAAAAATTGTCTTTGGTAGCGATGCGCGAAAAGCGCTTAGGGTCGATGCCGAC
>DBNZ01000184.1:4906-14017 GCA_002299495.1 Methylococcaceae bacterium UBA659 | reverse complement strand
GGCCGGAATGCCCATCGCTTGGGTCAAAAATTCCCAGGCGTAGGCAATCGCTTCCTTTTTGAAATAATCACCAAAGCTGAAATTGCCGAGCATCTCGAAAAAGGTATGGTGGCGGGCGGTGTAGCCGACGTTTTCCAGGTCGTTGTGCTTGCCGCCGGCACGGACACAGCGCTGGCTGGTGGCGGCGCGGGTGTAAGGTTTTTGCTCGCGTCCTAAAAATACGTCCTTAAACTGCACCATACCCGCATTGGTGAACAACAAGGTTGGGTCGTCGCCGGGGATCAGGCTGCTGGAGGCTGCGACGGTGTGGCCGCGTTGGCGGAAGAAGTCCAAAAAGACGGAACGTACTTCCGCGCTGGTCATTTTATTCATCATGGCTCAAATCAAAACACTAAAATCTTGTATCGTTACGGCTAAGCGAAAGCTCCCGCCGTATTTCGTTAAGTAGCGGCTTTACCATTGCCGCCGGAAAACCGCGCCGCAATAAAAACCGGCCCCGCTTAGCCCAGTCCGTGGCTTGGCGCACCGGTTCGGGGTATTTTTTTCGGTATGCTTGCGTTAACAGGTTTTGCCAGCCGCCCGCTGCTGCTTCGGCCAGGCTGTCTAAGTCAACATCGGTGATACCGTGCCGGCTCAACTCGTAAGCGATGGCGTTAGGACCGTAACCTTTACCGATGCGGCCACGCGCATAGCTCTCGGCGTAACGCCGGTCGCTTTGCCAGCCTTGCTGCGCCAACTCGGCGATGACCGCCAAACTGTCGCCCTGCACAAAGCCTTTTGCCTCAAGCTTAACCCGCAACTCTTGCTGGCTGTGCTCCCTGCGCGCCAACCATTGCAGACAAAGCGGGCGGATCTGGCTGGCTAACGGCGTGTCATCCACGCCTTACAACGGGTCGTCGAAATCCGCCAGCTCTACCGTGCTGGGCAAGTCGGAATCGCTGGCCGACTTTGTTTTCGGGAAAGCCGCCTCGCGGATTTTGGCTTCCAGCTCTTTCGCCTTACCAAGATTTTCTTTCAGATAAGTTTTCGCGTTGTCCTTGCCTTGGCCGATCTTGTCGCCGCCATAGCTGTACCAGGAACCGGCTTTTTGCAAGAAACCGTATTTCACGCCCAAGTCTACCAATTCGCCGAAAAAAGAAATGCCCTCGCCGTAGAGGATTTCAAACTCGGCTTCTTTAAACGGGGGCGCGACTTTGTTTTTGACGACTTTGACCCGGGTCTCATTGCCGATGACTTCATCGCCTTTCTTGATGGAACCGATGCGGCGGATATCCAACCGCACCGAAGCATAAAATTTCAAAGCATTGCCGCCAGTGGTGGTTTCCGGGCTGCCGAACATGACGCCAATTTTCATGCGGATTTGGTTGATAAAAATCACCAGCGTGTTGGCGCGTTTGATATTTGCGGTCAATTTTCGCAACGCCTGCGACATCAACCGCGCCTGCAAGCCCATGTGTGAATCGCCCATTTCGCCTTCGATTTCGGCTTTTGGGGTCAACGCCGCGACCGAGTCGATTACGACCACATCGACAGCGCCGGAGCGCACCAGCATATCGGTGATTTCCAAAGCCTGTTCGCCGGTATCAGGCTGGGATACCAGCAAGTCGTCGACATTGACCCCGATTTTTTCGGCATAACCCGGATCCAACGCATGTTCGGCATCGACAAACGCCGCCGTTCCGCCCAGCTTTTGCATTTCGGCAATCACTTGCAAAGTCAGCGTGGTTTTGCCGGACGATTCCGGGCCATAAATTTCCACCACCCGGCCACGCGGCAGACCGCCACAACCTAAAGCAATATCCAAACCCAACGAGCCAGTCGAAACCACATCAATATCGCGCGCCGCCGCCACATCGCCCATACGCATGACAGAACCTTTGCCGAACTGCTTTTCGATCTGCGTCAGCGCGGCGCCGAGTGCCTTTTTCTTGTTCTCATCCATCGTTTATGCCTTTGTTTGCTTAGCCCAAAACGGGCTGGAAATAGAGAATGGAGATCGGGAAATCAAAGCTGCTCATTATTGCATAGGGTTATTGCTGGGGGTAGTGATGTTTTGGCGTCCCCATTGGTTTGCCTGTAGCCAGGCAAAATCCCGTAGGAGCAGGCCATACCCGCTATCGACAATGCCAAAATATGTCTCCGTTTCGCGGGCATGGCCGCCCCTACTTCAAGCCAGCATCTCCAACACCAATTCCGCCATCACTTTGGAAGCGCCGCCCGGCCCTAACCGCCGTTTGACTGCGGCCAATTCCGAACGCATCGCGTCGGCATAGCCTAGGTCAGCTAACAACCGCTGCATTTCCGTAGCCAAGTTTTCGGCGCTGGCTTCATGTTGGATGAATTCCTGGATAACCGGCTTGCCGGCGATAATGTTAGGCAGGCCGATGAACGGTGTCTTGACCAACAGCCGCCCCAGCCAATAAGTGATGGGCGAAAGTTTGTAGCAAATCAGCATCGGTATGCCTAGCAACGCAATTTCCAAGCTGGCGGTGCCGGAACTGGTCATGATGGCGTCGCAACATTGGATGACATCATAGGGCTGGTTTTTTATCACCACGACAGCGACCGGTGTTTGCCGCAGATAGCCTGACAACAAATCGTCGGGGATGGCGGGTGCTTGCGGCAGGATGAATTGCAGACCGGGGAAATCGGTTTGCAGCGCCTGGGCAGCCGCCAACATCACCGGCAACAGGCGTTTGATCTCGTTGACTCTGCTACCCGGCAACAGACCCACCACCTGCTTGTCCGCAGACAAGCCGAATTCGCGCATGGCCTCGCTTTTGCCACGCAACGGCTTGACCTTATCGACCGAGGGATGGCCGACATAACGCACCGGCACGTTTTCCGCCTCGTAATAAGCGGTCTCGAACGGGAAAATCACCGCCATCAGGTCGATGACCCGGCCATATTGCTTGACCCGCCCGCGCCGCCAGGCCCAAACTTGCGGGCTGACGTAGAATAAGACCTTGACGCCTATGCTTTTGGCGTAAGCCGCCAGTTTGAAATTGAATTCCTTGTAATCGACGCAGACCAGCAAATCGGGGTGTGCGTCCCTGAGCAGCCGTTTCATTAACGCTAAGGCACTGCGGATTTCCGGGTAATGCTTGATGACTTCGATCACGCCGATGACGGCGATTCGGCTGGAGTCGTAACGGATGTCGATACCGGCCGCCGCCATTTTCGCCCCGCCCATGCCAATGCCCAGCCATTCTGGCCGCCGCTGTTTCAATGCCAAGAACAGGTTGGCCGCATGTTGGTCGCCGGACGCTTCCCCGGCGCTAAACATGACGACCACGGGTTTGATATGGCCTTGGCCGGTATCAATTGCTGGCACGATAATTGGGGGCTTCTTTGGTAATGGCGACATCATGGACGTGGCTTTCCCGCATGCCCGCGCCGGTGATGCGGACAAATTGGGATTTTTCATGCAAGGTAGCAATGTCCTTGCTGCCGGTGTAGCCCATACTGGAGCGGACGCCGCCCAACAGTTGGTGGATCACCGCCAGCAAGCCGCCTTTGTAGGGGACACGACCCTCGATGCCTTCCGGCACCAGCTTTTCCACGGAATCGGTTTCATCTTGAAAATACCGGTCACTGGAGCCTTGCTGCTGCGACATCGCCCCCAACGAACCCATGCCCCGATAGGATTTATAAGAGCGTCCCTGATATAGCTCAACTTCACCCGGCGCTTCCTCGGTTCCGGCGAACAGCCCGCCTAACATCACCGCATGGGCGCCTGCGGCCAAGGCTTTAGCGACATCACCCGAATAGCGGATGCCGCCATCCGCAATCAGCGGCACCCCCGTGCCTTTCAGGGCTTCGGCGACATTGCTGACCGCGGTGATTTGTGGCACACCGACACCGGCGACGATGCGGGTGGTGCAGATTGAACCGGGACCGATACCGACCTTAACCCCATCCGCCCCAGCCTCGACCAAGGCCAAGGCGGCCCCGGCCGTGGCGATGTTACCGCCAATCACCTGCACCTCAGGGTAATGCCGTTTGATCCAACGCACTTTGTCCAACACGCCCTGGGAATGGCCATGCGCGGTATCCACAATCACCACATCCACGTTAGCAGCCACCAATGCCGCCACCCGGTCTTCAGTATCCAGCCCGGTACCCACCGCAGCGCCCACCCGCAAGCGTTCCTGGTCGTCCTTGCAAGCCTGTGGGTAATCCTTAGCTTTTTGGATGTCCTTTACGGTAATCAAGCCGCGCAAGTGAAAATCGTCGTTGACCACCAGCACTTTTTCGATGCGGTGCTTATGCAACAAGGCCACGGCCTCTTTCGGGTCGGCGTTTTCATTGACGGTGACCAGCCGCTCCTTAGGCGTCATAACCGTTGACACCGGCTCATCAAAACGGGTTTCAAAGCGTAAGTCACGACTGGTGACGATGCCGACCAATTCATCGCCATCGACCACGGGCACGCCGGAAATATTCTTTGCCCGCGTCAACTTGATGACATCGCGGATGCTGGTGGTAGGCGGCACGGTGATCGGGTCCTTGATGACCCCGCTTTCGTATTTTTTGACATGCCGGACTTCCCTGGCCTGCTGTTCAATCGTCATGTTTTTGTGGATAATGCCAATCCCCCCTTCTTGGGCAATGGCTATCGCCAACCTGGCCTCGGTGACGGTGTCCATCGCTGCGGAAACAAGAGGGATGTTTAGCGCGATGGCACGAGTCAGTCTTGTCTTGATGTCCACGTCTCTAGGTAACACCGTCGAATATGCGGGTACCAACAGCACGTCATCAAAGGTAAGCGCTTCCTGAATTATTCGCATAAACCACACCTAAACAAGCAATAAAATTAACTGGATATTATAAGCCCAATCAGGCCGTATCAGGCAGCATTAGTTCCCAGTGAACCTGGACCGGCCAGGTTTTAACGATGATTGCTAAAGCTACAGGCCTAGAAATCAATAAAACCACTGGCCTTAACAAACCTTACCCAACCCACACCATGAAAAATTTATCCCCATTTTCCCAATCAACGTGCCTGCTCGTGTTTAGCGCAACCCTCGCGACATTCGTAGCGGGTTGCTCAGACGACAAACCCAAACCACAAGCCCCCGCTAAGACGACCACGACCACACCCGCCCCCAAAAACGACCACAACCCAAACCCTTGGGATCATTCGGGCGAAAAACCGGTGGCTGACAGCCAAAAACGTGAATTCGAACAACAATTCGCCGACCAATGCGTAAAACGCGAAATGGCCCATGGCGGCAATAATGCCGCCGCCCAATCATTCAGCAAGGACTGCAACTGCATCGCCCACTTCATGGCCAAAACCTTAACCCCGCAAGAAGCCGACAAGTTTTTGGATGAACACGAAAACCCGCATTCCCTGAAAATCAAATACGAAAATGCCGCTTACCATTGCTTGCAGCAAAAACAACCGCCGCACGCGCCGGATTTTTCCCGCAAGTAACCTCAGTATAAGGCCGTTGGGACGACTCTGGCGTTTGCCAACAACGTCTGGAGTCGGAGCCCAAAACAGGTTTTGGACACCTGCCGATTACGCCCAACAAAATTTACCGGTCAGCTCAATTTCCAAAACAAAACCTCGCCCGCCCACAACGGCGTGACACTGTTTTCCGCGTCGCCATACGCCAACGGCACGGTCCAATCGGTCTTAGCCAAAGTGACCGTGCCGGTGTTCCTGGGCAAACGGTAAAAGTCCGCGCCGAAGAAACTTGCGAAGCCTTCCAGTTTATCCAAAGCATCGGCGCGTTCAAACGCTTCGGCATAAAACTCCAGCGCGGCGTGGGCGTTGAAACAACCGGCACAACCGCAGGAGGCTTCTTTCAAATAGGTCGCATGCGGGGCGGTGTCAGTGCCTAGGAAAAACTTAGGGTTGCCGCTGGTGGCGGCGGCGACCAAGGCTTGCCTATGCCGTTCGCGCTTTAAGATTGGCAAGCAATAAAAATGCGGACGGATGCCGCCCGCCAGCATGTCATTGCGGTTGAACCATAAATGGTGCGGCGTGATGGTGGCAGCGACGTTAGCTGGCGCGGCTTCGATGAATTGCACCGCATCTGCGGTGGTCACATGCTCAAGCACCACGCGCAAGCCGGGAAAATCGCGGACGATGGCGGTCAAGTGCGTGTCAATAAAACGTTTTTCCCGATCAAAAATATCGCAGCCGGTATCGACCACCTCGCCATGCACCAACAACGGAAAATCGGCTTTTTCCATCGCCTCCAGCACCGGATAAATCTGGCCGATGTCGGCCACGCCCGCGTCGGAATTAGTGGTCGCCCCCGCCGGGTAGAGCTTGACCGCGTGGACATATTCGCAAGCGGCGGCCCGCTGGATTTCCGCCGCCGGGGTCGCGGCCGTCAAATACAGCGTCATTAACGGCGTAAAATCGCAGCTTTCGGGCAACGCCTGCAAAATTTCTTCGCGGTAGACCAAGGCTTGCTCGACTGTCGCCACCGGTGGCTCCAGGTTGGGCATGATGATGGCGCGGGCAAACTGCTTGGCGGTAAATGGCAAAACGGCTTTTAAAAGCCTGCCGCTTCTCACATGGGTATGCCAATCGTCGGGGCGGGTGATGGTTAAAGTTTTCATTATGGTGACGGTATCGGTAGAATGACCGGCTATTTTAAAGCAGGTCGCTTGAAATTCTAAGACCACACTTTAAATCTAAGCCATTATTTTTTTGTTTTTGGAGTATGCCCCATGCCAATTTATGAATACCAATGCCAAGCCTGTGGCCACGAACTTGAAGCCTTGCAAAAACTGAGTGCCGAACCGCTAGTCCACTGCCCCGCGTGCAGCCAGCCGGAATTGATGAGAAAAATTTCCGCCGCCGGCTTCCGCTTAAAAGGCGGCGGCTGGTATGAGACCGATTTTAAAGGCGGCACCAAAAAGAATGTCGCCGGGGAAGCGTCCGCGTGCGCCAATTCCAGCAAAAGCGACGGAGCCTGCGCCAACGCCGGTAACTCAACCTAAAACTTGCCGACGTAGGGTACGCAATGTGTCCCTTTAATAACATCCCTGATAACTGAAATTATCAAAAAGTACGCACTGCGTACCCTAGTCAATGGCGTGAAAACCATCCGTTTTCACGCCAAACCTTTTTAACTTAAACGGAACCGACATCATGCGTACCCACAAGTGCGGAGAACTGAACACACAACAACTCGGCGAAACCGTCGAAATCTGCGGCTGGGTACACCGGCGACGCGACCACGGCGGCGTCATTTTTATCGACTTGCGCGACCGCGCCGGCCTGGTGCAAGTGGTGGTGGACCCCGACACCGCCGAAACCTTCGCCACCGCCGAACAGGTCCGCAGCGAATATGTCTTGAAGATCACCGGTCTCGTCCGCGCCCGCCCGCAAGGCACGGTCAACCCGAACCTGCACTCCGGCGAAATCGAAATCCTCGCCAAGCAAATTGAAATCCTGAACGAATCGGAAACCCCGCCGTTCCCCATCGAAAGCGACATCGAAGTCAACGAAGAACTGCGCCTGCGCTACCGCTACATAGACCTGCGCCGCCACGCCATGCAGGAAAAAATGCGGGTGCGCCGTGATGTGACCCGGATGCTACGGAACTTCCTCGACGACCATGATTTTTTTGAAATCGAAACGCCTTATTTGACCAAAGCCACACCGGAAGGCGCGCGCGATTACATCGTCCCCAGCCGGACGCACTTGAACAACTTTTTCGCGTTGCCGCAATCACCGCAACTGTACAAACAAATTCTGATGGTGGCCGGCATGGATCGCTATTACCAGGTCGTGCGCTGCTTCCGCGACGAGGACCTACGCGCCGACCGGCAACCGGAATTCACGCAACTGGATATTGAAACCTCGTTCATGACCGAAGACGAGATCATGGACATCATGGAAGAGATGATCCGGCAGTTGTTCGCCAACATCATCAACGTGGAATTGGATGCTGTGTTCCCGCGCATGACCTACCAGGAAGCCGTTTCCCGCTTTGGCATCGACCGCCCGGATTTACGCATCCCGCTGGAATTGGTGGACATTGCCGAATACATGAAAGAAGTCGATTTTAAAGTCTTTTCCGGCCCCGCCTTCGACCCGCAAGGCCGGGTGGTGGCGATGCGCGTCCCTAACGGCTGCGATCTGACCCGCAAGGAAATCGACGACTACACCAAATACGTCGGCAACTACGGCGCCAAAGGCCTGGCTTACATCAAAGTGAACGACGCCGAAGCAGGCATCGACGGCCTGCAATCGCCCATCGTCAAATTCGCGCCCGCGGAAATTTGGGCCAAGGTGCTAGAAAAAACCGGTGCGGGCACGGGGGATTTGATTTTCTTTGGCGCGGACAGGGCTACCGTGGTGAATGAGTCAATGGCTGCGTTGCGGGTCAAGCTCGGCCACGACCTGAACCTGATTGAAGGCGATTGGAAACCGGTCTGGATCGTCGATTTCCCGATGTTCGACTGGGACGAGAAGGCCGGCCGCTATAACGCCATCCACCATCCGTTCACCGCGCCAAGTTGCTCAGTCGAAGAACTCTTGGCCAATCCCGGTGTCGCCCTGTCCCGGGCTTATGACTTGGTGTTGAACGGCACCGAAGTCGGCGGCGGCTCCATCCGTATCAACCGCCCGGCGATGCAGCAAACCGTGTTTGAAATATTGGGCATCGGCGAAGAAGAAGCCAAGGAAAAGTTCGGCTTCTTGTTGGATGCCCTGAAATACGGCGCACCGCCGCACGGCGGCTTGGCATTCGGCCTGGACCGATTGGTGATGCTGATGACCGGCTCGCATTCCATCCGCGATGTCATCGCCTTCCCGAAAACCCAATCGGCCGCCTGCCCACTGGTCAGCGCTCCGGCGCTGGTGTCCGATGGGCAATTGCAGGAATTGGGGCTTAGGTTGGTCAAGCCGGTCGGGAAAGACGCGGCCAAAGCCGAATAATCCGGCCCGACGCTCCCAGCAAGGGACTTCCTGATGAGCAACTGATGTTACGCAGAGCCACTAGATATAGCGGAAAACCTCCCTGCTGAAATACTATAATCTTGTGGAAAAAAATTAGTTTCTGCGTGACATCCGTTAGCAAGATAATTCAGTCAGCTCCAAAACCGTCATTCCGGCATACCCTAAACAGCGCAGGGCAC
>DBNZ01000184.1:0-4541 GCA_002299495.1 Methylococcaceae bacterium UBA659 | reverse complement strand
TACCCTAAACAGCGCAGGGCACAAGTATCCTGAAGAGGATATGCCGATGCCGGCTAAAATTCCTTTCTAATCAGGCAACTTGATGCCTGAAAAATATAAGGCGTTGTTAATTTTACATAGCTTTACTATTTTTCAGCCTCATTATTCAATTAGATAAAAATAAAAAACGCGACCTATTTAACAATACCCAATATAAAACAAGCCAAAAGCAAATATTAATATTAGACTATAACTGCCTCTCGATGATAGGAGCGGATGTTTCCTTGAAGAACCGATTCCCGCCGAGCGGCTTACGCTTTTTCTCTGCCTTAAAATTAAGGTGACCCAATGCCCTTGTGCAATATTTTCAATACTAAGGATTGAATAGATATGATAACGAAAACCACCAGAATGCTGATAATGCTTTTAGCGTTGTTAACCATCAGCTCCCACACCTACGCAGCTTCCTTGAAAGAAGTTATCGAGAGTGCCCAGCAGCAATTTGGCGGAGTTGCCTTCACCGCTGAAAGATACTCACGGGCCAGAGGGTCTGTTTACGATGTCGAACTGTTGCTGAGCGGACGTAGAATCGTTGAGGCCGAATTTGATGCAAACACCGGCACTCTGATCAGCAGCGAAATCTATCGGACACCGCGCCGTGCGGAGCGGGTTTCTGCGGCGTTGAGACGAGCGCGTATTTCGTTATTGCAGGCGATAGAGATCGCCGAGAGACGGGTGCCAAACTCGCAAACCGTAGATGCAGAAATAAAATTAAGGCGTAACTTCTACCTAGTAGAGGTTAGAGCCGGATCCTTCCTTTATGAAGTACTGATTGATTCGAGGAGCGGGCGCGTGAACAGGGTAGAAGTTTACTGAAAAAAAACCTCGTACTGGGTTGCCGTTTTTGGCAACCCAGTATTTTCCAAGACGCGTTAGGTTGCGATAGCACCGCAACTCAAGCTAATCTGCGGGTAGCAGGAGCAACAAGATATTTTTATCCGGCGTTTTCGGTCAGCCGGTATTGCGTGTTTCGTATTTGCAGCGATTGCACTTATGAGTTGCATGTAAGAACGAAAATAAGGCCGCAAACCCATGCGTTTGTTGCCGTTGCCGAAACGGTGTGACGGCGGCGGTCACAACGCCACTAACACCAACGGATGGTTGCTCAAGTCTTGGTAAATGGCATCCAACTGCCGTTTGCTGGTGGCTTCTATGGTGACGGTCACGGCTATGAAATGGCCGTCTTTGCTGGCGCGGATCTTGACGTCGTCCGGGCCGATACCGGAGGCGTGACGACCAATGATCTCGATGACCAACAAATCAAGCTCGACATCGCCCCGCCCCATCGCCTTGATCGGGAACGAGCAAGGAAATTCAAACAAGGTTTCTTCACTCATGCGAATGATTGTTTATAAGCTTGGAACAGCCCGTCCATTTGCCGATATAACAAACCGGGTTTGCCGTCGCCCACCGGCGAACCGTCCAATTCAGTCACAGGGATAATTTCACGGGTTGAACTGGTCACCCAAATTTCCTCGGCGGATTTCAACTCGCTGAGTGAAATAGCCGACTCCCGACAGGGAATGCCGTGTTTTTGGGCGATTGCGACCATCACATCTCGGGTAATGCCGGGCAAAATCGCGTGGTCTTTCGGCGGTGTCAACAATTCACCGTTGATGACGGCGAAAACATTACTGGCTGCCCCTTCGGTGACGTATCCGTCTTTGATCAAAATCGCCTCGGCGCCGCCTTGGTCAAGCGCGGCTTGCCGGTGCAGGATATTGGCCAACAGCGCAATCGTTTTAAGGTTACACAAACGCCAGCGGCTATCGGCTTCCGTGACCGCACTGATGCCGGCCACTTTACCTGCAAACGGGACTATGTCCGAACACATAACGAACACGGTGGGCGGCGTGTTTTCCGGAAAGGCATGGTCGCGCTTAGGCGCCGCGCCACGGGTGACTTGTAAGTAAATGTACTGATCACGGCCTGGACTGAGCAAAGGCGCAAAAATGGCTTGCCATTGCCTACGGCTGTAGGGATTGTCCAATCGGATACCCGCTAGGCTATGCTCTAGTCGCAACAAGTGGTCATCTAGATGGAACAAGCGTCCTTTATAAGCGGGGATGACTTCATAAATCCCGTCGCCAAATAAAAAACCACGGTCCAGCACGGATATTTTAGCCTCGGCCAACGGCAAATAATCACCGTTCAGATAAACCCTGTCATTTGCCATCTTCGTCCTTCTCCATCATCATCATGACACTATCGTAAAGCCTTCTGACGATATTGCCTTGATCAACGGGCTGCAGGGCAACCAAATCCCGGGTGGCGATTTCATCGTCTTTCAAAGTCACCCGAACCGTACCCAATTTATCCCCTGCCTTGACCGGAGCGATGATTTTTTTATTGACATTAATCTCAGCCTTAAGGTCGTTGTAGCTACGCCGGGGGATAGTGACATAAAAGTTCTGATCCAGGCCCAATGGCACTGTTTGCTGCTGCCCTTTCCAAATGCGTGGGTCGGTCAAAGCGGTTTTTCCTTGATAGAGCTGGTGCGCTTCATAAAAGCGAAAACCATAGTTGAGCAAGCTCTGGTTTTGGTTGGCGCGGGCGCTAGCGCTTTTAGCCCCCATCACCACCGAAATCAGGCGCATGTTTTCCCTCAATGCAGAGGTCACCAAGCAATAACCCGCCGCTTCGGTATGGCCGGTCTTGACGCCATCCACCGATTCATCCCGCCATAACAATTGATTACGGTTATGTTGTTTAATCTTGTTGTAGATGAATTCTTTTTGTGAAAACCAAAGGTAGTAATCAGGAAATTCATTGATCAAGGCCCGGGTCACTATGGCCAGGTCATGCGCGGTCGTGTAATGGCCTTCAACCGGCAGGCCATCCGCGTTCATGAAGTGGCTGTTGGTCATGCCCAAACGAGCCGCATGCTGGTTCATCATGTCGGAGAATGTCGATTCGGCGCCGGCGATATGTTCCGCTAGGGCGATGCTGGCGTCGTTGCCCGACTGGATGATCACGCCTTTTAGCAAGTCTTCGACTTTGACTTGCTCGTTGACCTCGACAAACATGCGCGAGCCCTCGGCGGCCCTGGCTTTTTGGCTAATGGTGACCAGGTCATCCAGCTTCAAGCGGCCGTTTTTAATCTCTTTAAACACCACATAAACCGTCATGATCTTGGTTAAACTAGCGGGCGCGAGTTTTTCATCGGCGTTGTTTTCGGCTAATACCTTTCCGGTGTGGAAATCTTGCAGAAAATAGGCCTTCGCATCAATGGGCGGCGGCGGTGGGGTACTGATTTCTGCGGCATTTACGAGTGCCGGCAGATACAACAGGCAGATGGCAAACAGCAAAAAAAGCGGGGGGGGGTTTATGTTAAGCATGCTGATCTGGCAAAATGGGCTATGTGTAAATGGCTGGTTATTTTATCGTTTATCGGCCCAGGGCGGGCCTCCTACCGCAAAATGGACTGAGTGTAAATGACCGGCCATTCTATCACGACAAACGGTCTTTTTGGGTTAGTAAACCATTTCCCTCATCATCTATAATGCATATTCTTTCATTCCGGCAATGTATGCCCATGAATAGGGCAGCAGTGGGTTGGCTTCCTTAAGTTTACTGGATACCAACCAACCTATGCCCAACATGACATTCTTTAATTAGCCCTAAGAAAATACCCGCAACACCCTTTGCATTAAGCTTAGGCTGTCGGATAATAAGCGATTTTCACGACCCCTTTCTAACCCTGCCAACCCACACAACGAGAAAAATAATGTCTACTTTCCCTATTAATTTGGACGCTTACCAACGTATTACTCTGGATGCCCGCGTCCCTACCCTGACTGCCGCGCAGAAAGCCGCATTGCAGGCCAACATCCAATTGTGCCGCGATGCCATCGTATTTTTTACCTCTACCGGCGCGGCTCGAGGCGTCGGCGGACACACCGGCGGCCCGTATGACACCGTTCCCGAGGTGATGATTATGGACGCGCTGTTTCGAGGTTCGGCGAACTATGTACCGACCTTTTTTGATGAAGCCGGCCACCGCGTCGCCACCCAATATTTGATGTCCGTACTGAACGGCGACATGCCGGCCGAAAAACTGGTTGAGTACCGCGCCGCTCATTCGCATCTGCCGGGTCACCCTGAGTTGGGCTTTACTCCCGGCGTCAAATTCAGCTCAGGTCGTTTAGGCCACATGTGGCCTTATGTCAACGGCGTGGCCTTGGCTAACCCGAGCAAAACCGTATTCTGCTTGGGTTCCGACGGTTCGCAACAAGAAGGCGACGACGCCGAAGCGGCGCGTTTCGCGGTCGCCCAAGGCTTGAACGTCAAATTATTGATCGACGACAACGACGTCACCATCGCTGGCCACCCATCGCATTACCTGAAAGGCTGCACCACCGCCAAAACCTTGGCCGGACACGGCTTGACCGTACTCGAAGGCGACGGCGAAGATTTGGACAGCTTGTACGCCAACATTTGCACCGCCATCGCTACCTCCGGCCCATTCGCCATCATCAATCACCGCAAAATGTGCCCAGGCA
>DBNZ01000143.1:3807-5141 GCA_002299495.1 Methylococcaceae bacterium UBA659 | reverse complement strand
CCGTCTAGGGTGCCGATGGTCAGGGCGCCGTTCATCATGAATTTCATGTTGCCGGTACCAGAGGCCTCTTTGCCAGCGGTGGAAATTTGTTCGGAAAGATCCGCGCCGGGGCAGATTTTTTCCATCGCCGAAACCCGGTAATTGGGCAGGAACACCAGTTTCAGTTTGGCGCCGACATCAGGGTCATGGTTGATGACACTGGCGATATTGTTGATCAACTTGATGATGCGTTTCGCCATGAAATAACCGGGGGCAGCCTTGCCGCCGATCAAGACACAACGGTTGGTCCAGTTTTGGGTGTCGCCGCGCTTGATGCGGTCGTACAAGTGGACCACATGCAGCACGTTCAGCAGTTGCCGTTTGTATTCATGAATCCTTTTGACTTGGACATCAAACAGGGAATTGACATCTAAATCCACGCCCAATTCTTGTTTTTTGTAATCAATCAAACGCTGTTTGGCAATTTTCTGGACATCGTGCCAACGCTGGTGGAATTTAATATCGTCCGCGAACGGCGCCAGTTTTTTTAGTTGGAATAAATCCGTCAACCAACCGTCGCCTATGGTTTCAGTGATCAACGCCGCCAATTCCGGGTTGCAATTGGCCAACCAACGGCGCGGGGTGACGCCGTTAGTTTTGTTATTAAATTTCCCCGGCCATAATTCATAAAAATCCCGGAATAACCCTTGTTGCAACAATTTTGAATGCAGCACCGCCACGCCGTTGACTGAAAAGCTGCCGACAATTGCCAAATAGGCCATCCTGACCATTTGCTGGTGTCCCTCTTCAATCAACGACATACGTCTTAAGCGGTCTTTGTCGCCGGGCCAGTGTGCCGACACTTCCGCTAGGAAGCGGGCGTTGATTTCCAATATGATTTCCAGGAGGCGCGGCAGCAATTCCCGAAATAAATTCACCGGCCAACGTTCCAAGGCTTCCGGCAGCAACGTGTGGTTGGTATAGGCCATGGTGTTGCGCGTGATGTCCCAAGCTTTGTCCCAGGGCACGCCGTGAATGTCCACCAACAAACGCATTAACTCGGCCACCGCGATGCTGGGGTGGGTATCATTTAATTGGAAGCAGTTTTTTGCGGCGAATTCTGAAAAATCATGGTTATGCAGGCTGGCCCAATACCTAAGGACATCTTGTAAGCTAGCCGAAGCCAGCAAGTATTGCTGGCGCAACCGCAACGCCTTGCCGTTTTCATTGGCGTCGTTTGGATACAACACCATGGTGATGTTTTCGGCGGTGTTCTTGGCCGCCACCGATTCGGCATAATCCCCGGCGTTAAATTCTTGCAAATCGAATTCTTCGGTCGCCGTCGCTTTCCACAG
>DBNZ01000143.1:0-3408 GCA_002299495.1 Methylococcaceae bacterium UBA659 | reverse complement strand
TCGTGAGTGTCTGCCCAATAGACTTTTTCATGGCCGTTTCCATCTTTGTGGCGTTCGGTATGGCCGCCGAATTTGACCCGGCAAATCAGCTCGGGGCGTTCCACCTCCCAGACATTGCCATTGCGTAACCAATGGTCTGGTTTTTCCACTTGTTCGCCATTCGCTATCGCCTGGCTGAACATGCCGTATTCGTAACGCAGCCCGTAGCCGGTGACCGGCAATTGCAAGGTCGCGCAGCTGTCGATAAAGCAGGCCGCTAAACGGCCTAAGCCGCCGTTCCCTAAACCGGCGTCTGGCTCGCTTTCGATCAGTTCTTCTAAATCCAAGCCCAATTGGTACATCATCGCCTTGATATTTTCATCGACGCCCAAGTTCAGCATGGCGTTGCTGAGTGTGCGCCCCATCAAAAATTCCATCGACAGGTAATAGGCGCGGCGGCAATCCTGTTGGTAATAGGCACGGTGGGTTTTTTTCCAGCACTCGACCAAACGGTCAAAAATGGTAAAAGCCAACGCCTCATAGGCGTAATGGGGCGATTTGCAATATTCATCCCTGCCTAACCTATGGCTGTAATTGCGTTTAAAATCGTTGATTAAATCCTCAACCTCCAATCCCAAAGGGGGCAGATGGCTCAAGTCACATTTTGGTTTGCTGGTAATAAACTGTCTAGTTGGCATAGCGCTCTCTTAAGTGGTTGAATTAGTGGGCGGCCAGTTGGCGGTATTCGCTACGGTAATAGAGCAAAGGCTCGCCCTGGCGGCAATGGCAGGCTTGGACTTCGCCAATAATAATCCAGTGGGTTCCGGCTTTCACTTTATTGGCCACCTTGCATTCTAAGGCCATCAGGGCGTCGGTTAACACAGGCGCCCCGGTCACCCCCGTTTGCCACGAATTTTCAGCAAACCGTTGGGTTTGGCTCATGCCGCCGGCAAATTGGTTGGAGATGTGCTGTTGTTCAGATACCAAGACATTGACGATAAAGCAACCGCTTTCGGCAATGCCTTCGCCGGTATCGGCGTTCTCATTGATGCAAACCAGGATTTGTGGCGGCTCAATCGACACGCTGGCGAATGACGTCACCGTCATGCCTTGGAGTCCGAATTTCTCAGATTGCGTGGTCACCACCGCTACGCCGCTGGCCCAAAGCTGCATGGCTTTTTTAAAATCATCCGCGCTAACAGTCATTTTTTATTCCCCTTTGGTTATAAAGCTGAGCAGTATATCAAAGGCTGGCAAAGGCTTACAGTTTCAGCATCTTATGGAGACTGTTATGACCGTAAACAGGCTGAAAAACCGTGCAAAAAAACCGCCTGGTGGCGGCGGGCGTCCTCTCGCCCCCATCGTGAAGACCGAATGGTCGGATTGTTTACAAATTGGCGATTAACGCATCGGCAAATTCGCTGCACCTGACCTCTTCCGCGCCGTCCATCAAACGGGCGAAATCATAGGTGACGCGGCGGCTGGCGATGGTGGCGTCCATTGCCCGGATAATGGCGTCGGCGGCTTCGGTCCAGCCTAGATAACGCAGCATCATTTCCCCCGACAAAATCAGCGAACCTGGATTAACCTTATCCAAATTGGCGTATTTAGGCGCGGTGCCGTGCGTGGCCTCGAACACGGCGGTGCCGGTTTGGTAGTTGATGTTGCCGCCAGGCACTATGCCTATGCCGCCTACTTGCGCGGCCAACGCATCGGATAAGTAATCGCCGTTCAGGTTTAACGTGGCGATCACGTCGAAGTCCTCGGGACGGGTCAGCACTTGTTGCAGGGTGATGTCGGCGATGGCGTCTTTAATGAGAATGCGGCCTCCCGCTAGGGCTTCCCGCTGCTCGCGGTTGGCGGCCTCCTCGCCCGATTCAACCTTGGTTTTTTCCCATTGCGTCCAGGTGTAGGTTTGTGCTGGATAGTCGCGCTCGGCCAATTGGTACGCCCAGTGGCGGAACGCCCCCTCGGTGAACTTCATGATGTTGCCCTTATGGACGATGGTCACGCTTTTGCGGCCGTTGCCCAGAGCATAATCGATCGCCGCCCGTACCAGCCGCTCGGTACCCTCTTGCGAAACCGGTTTGATGCCGATGCCGGAAGTTTCGGGGAAACGAATTTTTTTAAACTGTGCGGGGAAATGCTCTTGCAATAACGCCAGAAAACGCCGGTTGTCGTCGCTACCCGCCTCGAACTCCAAACCGGCGTAGATGTCTTCGGTGTTCTCGCGGAAAATCACCGTATCCACTGACTCAGGATGCAGCACCGGCGACGGCACGCCCTTGAACCAGCGCACCGGGCGCAGGCAAACGTACATGTCCAGCATTTGCCGTAACGCCACGTTCAACGAGCGGATGCCGCCGCCGATCGGTGTGGTCAACGGGCCTTTGATGGACACCAAATAGTCACGGCAAGCGGCGACGGTGGCATCAGGCAACCATGTCCCAAACTGGTTGAACGCCTTCTCGCCGGCGTAGACTTCCAGCCATTGGATTTGCCGTTGTCCGTGGTAAGCCTTAGCGACGGCGGCATCTAACACCCGGACGGTCGCCCGCCAGATGTCGGGACCGGTGCCGTCGCCTTCGATATAGGGGATGATGGGCCGGTCCGGTACGGTCAAGACACCGTCTTGCAGGGTGATGGCTGCGCCGTCGGCGGGGGGGGCGAGGGTGAAGTCGGGCATGGTGTGGCTCCTATGGACTTAGGTTGAGGGGGCAGTTCGGGCTTGCGTAGCTCTGTTAGCCGTTATGGGTGTTGCCGTCTGAATTCGTTAATATCCGGATTATCGACCCGGTCATAGACCGCTGCTACTGACAGTGTGACTTCATCACCTAAATAAAAAAGTCGGATTGCCAATGTTCGTGGATTCAACTCCGCAGCGCAATCCTCGTTATCATGCGGCTTCTTGCAATGATTCGTGAAAAAATACCGCATGGGGTGTTTTGTAATTGCGCGTTTTGCGTGGGCGATGATTCCGCTTGTGCATGACCGTTTCAACGTCTTCGTCCGTGATATTCTCAAAACGGCTGCCTTTAGTAAAGTACTGCCCGATCAAACCTTTGGTGTTTTCGTTCAAGCCGCGTTCCTAGGAATGGTAGGGATGTGCGAAATACACCTCTGTCTCCAAGCGTTCCTTGATGGTTTCATGTCCGGGGAACTCCTTGCCGTTGTCGGCGGTGATCGGCAACGTTTTGCCGAGATAAGGCTGGAGCAGAACAATCGTCGCTTCCGTGACAACTTCAGCGTGTTTGCTGCCGACTTTCTTGATCAAAGCAAACTTTCACAAAAATAGCGACTCCCCGATATGAGTTGAATGCAAGCAATTAAACACTAATGATCCGGCCTTATTAAGTTTTAACCTCCGTTCGCCTTGAGCTTGTCGAAAGGCGCATGTGCTGCGACTGGCTCTCGGCAACTGCTCCTGCG
>DBNZ01000002.1 GCA_002299495.1 Methylococcaceae bacterium UBA659 | reverse complement strand
CTTCCAATCTGCAAGCGTTAAAAACCGCGCTGCAAGAGGCTCATAGCCAATTAGAAGACCGTAAACAAATCGACCGCGCCAAGGCCATCTTGATAACAGCCCGCAACTTTACCGAAAACGAGGCCTACCACACGCTGCGGAAACTGGCGATGGACCGGAACGTCACCCTGGGGGAAATGGCGAGGAACGTGATTGCGATGGCGGATTTGTTGAAATGATTCATTACTTAACGGATGTTACGCAGAAACTCATTTTTTCCACAAGATGTAGTATTTCAACATGGAAATTTCCCACCGTATCTAGTGGCTCTGCGTAACATCCGTTACTTAAAACAACGGCTGCGAGGAAACATCAACCGTATCTATACTCTGAACGGTCAAGTTTTCGGTTAATCCTAAAACCAAAAACTTGACCGTTTGAAGTATACATACGCCATACTCGGCGCGGTAAACGAGATTTGTTCCATCATTAACCGGCATCACTGCATAAGATAGCAATGAAAACTTTTATCAAAGTGACAGAAATCTGGGTGCCCGACCAACAGCGCACCCAATTGGAATGGGGTTCCGGCCTATACGGGGCGTTGACCGATTTTAAGGCCGCCAGCGAACGGCAACGCTTCGGTTATGACGAAGGCTTGCCTGGTAAGGCCTGGGCGGAGGGCAAGCCGATAGTGTTGACGGAATTTGAAGCTTCTTATTTTAAACGCACCGCCGCCGCCAAACGGGCGGGGCTGACCTGCGGTATCGCCATCCCCGTGTTTTCCGGCGATTTTTTATTGGCGGTGGTGATGTTTTTATGCGGCGACGACGAAGACCATGCCGGTGCGATTGAAGTCTGGGGCGAAACAGAGGCTGGATCGCTAGGGGTAATCGCCGGTTATTACGGTACTTTGCAACATTTTGAGGCGCTGTCCAAACAGACTTTTTTTAACAAAGGCGAAGGCGTCCCAGGTGAGGTTTGGCAAAACGCCATGCCTTTTTTGATTGCAGACATCGGCCAACCCGAGCAATTTGTCCGCGGCTTGGCAGCGCAAAAGGCGGGCATCACCACTTGCTTAGGCGTCCCCGTCTCCGGTGCGGGCGGGCAAACCAGCGTGATGGTCTTCTTGTCGGCCAAAGCCACGCCTATCGCCAAACGCATCCAAATCTGGATACCCAACCCGGAAGGCACGCAACTGGTCTGCCAGCAGGGCTACAGCAAAACCAGCAACGACTTGGCCATGCTGTTCGAGACCATCACCGTCAACAAAGGGGAGGGGGCGTTAGGCCGGGTTTGGCTGACGGGAATGCCGCTGATCAGCGGCAATCGTGAATTGGGTTACCAACCCGGATTGGACGATCTTAGCGCGATGCTTTCGATACCGGTCATAGGCCAAGGCCAGTTAAAAGCGATTGTGACTTTCTTGTTTTAGCGCATAGCCCGCATGAAGCTTTGTGCCATTAGGAACGGGCACGAAATAAATTGCACAAGTGAGCAATAATTCGCGCCACCAAACTGTCATACCCGCATGGATGCGGGTGTCCCGTGCCATGAATGGTAATCTGCGAGCTATCCATGCAGTCTGGATTCCGGTATCCCCCGGCAATCCATGCCGGGGCAGGCTCTGCCGGAATGACGGCTAAAAACTTGGGTAGATACTTATGGTTTTTGGGATGGGTGGTTTGGGTGTCTGTCTGCCTGTCTGTCGCTTTTGTCTGATAAACGATAAGTTTTGGTGCGGTATGCAATAACCCTGCACGATTAAGAAGCAATTCGCGGGTATTGAATGCGGAATTAGGTTTCTTTGAAGGGGCTGTTTTGTTTCTGAGAGTTATTTTAACTATTTGTTTTTTATGGTAAATGGTATTGAAAAATTAAGATTTATTTCATTATGGCATGGCTATTGCTTTTTAGTTTACAAGGGTTCTGATGACGGAACCCCCGCTTTATCCGCCCAGTGCTGGGCGGTCTGACAAAGGCGTCAATACACCAGCTCCCCCTGGGCTAGTTTTTGATGCCTTTTTTTTTGCCCGAGACTTTTTTAACTTTTACACCCATACAGGACAGCCACTATGACGATGAATCCAAAAAGATTAGCCCGGCAGGTCGCCATATTTTCCGCCGTGACCGCGTTTGTTGCCTTCGGTTATGCGGGCGCCGCCGTTGCCAAACTGGAAAAAGAAGAGCTGAAATTCGGTTTTATTAAATTGACCGACATGGCGCCGTTGGCGGTGGCCTACGAAAAAGGCTTTTTCGAGGACGAAGGTTTGTATGTGCAATTGGAAGCGCAGGCGAACTGGAAAGTGGTGATGGATCGCGTGGTCAGCGGCGAGCTGGACGGCGCCCACATGCTCGCCCCGGCGCCGCTGGGCGCGGCCATCGGTTTCGGCACCCAAGCCGAGATCGTCACCGCGTTCAGCATGGGTTTTAACGGCAATGCGATCACCGTTTCCAACGACATTTGGAAGCAAATGAAGCCGAATATTCCGATGGAAGGCGGCAAGCCGGTGCATCCGATCAAGGCCGACGCATTGAAACCGGTGGTCGAAAAATACAAAGCCGAGGGCAAGACGTTCAATATGGCGATGACCTTCCCGATCGGCAGCCATAACCTCAAGCTGCGCTATTGGCTGGCGGCGGGCGGCATCAACCCCGGTTTTTATGCGCCGCCGCAAGACATATCCGGGCAAGTGAACGCCGACGTCTTGCTGTCGGTGACGCCGCCGCCGCAAATGCCGGTGACCCTGGAATCCGGCACTATTTTCGGTTATTGCGTGGGCGAGCCGTGGAATCAGCAGGCGGTGGCCAAGGGCGTAGGCGTGCCGGTGGTTACCGATGACGAATTATGGCGGGATACGCCCGAGAAAGTGTTCGGCGTGACCAAAGCCTGGGCGGACAAGCATCCGAACACCCACAAAGCGGTCATCAAGGCTTTGATCCGCGCGGCGATTTGGCTGGATGCCGACAACAACAAAAACCGCAAGGAAGCCATAGAAATGTTGTCGCAAAGCCAATATGTCGGCGCCGATTTCGACGTGCTGGCGAACAGCATGATCGGCACTTACGAATACGAAAAAGGCGATATCCGCTCGTTGCCCGATTTCAACACGTTTTTCCGGGGCGGGGCCAGTTATCCGTCGTATAGCAGCGCGGTTTGGTATCTGACGCAACTGCGCCGCTGGGGCATGATTAGCGAATTTAAACCCGATAGTTGGTATTTGGAAACCGCGAAAAAAGTTTACCGCCCCGATATTTATCTGGCTGCGGCGAAGGAATTGGTCGCCGAAGGCAAGGCTAAGGCGGCCGATTTCCCCGCCGACGACAGTATTCAGCCGTCGAAAAATTTCTTTATCGACCAGGTGACGTTCGATGCGATGAAACCGAATGCTTTATTGGAGCAGTTCCCTATCGGTCTTAAAGGCAAGCAAAAAGTGGTGGGCGGCAAAGTGGTTGATTAACCGTAGCTTGTAGGGTACGCAATGCGTGCCCTACATTCCACAATACGAACGTTCCCTAAGAAGACAAGGCGGTCATTTTTGTGCAAGGACGCATCTTTTTTAAGCCCGCTCAACTTAACAAGAATTCATCATGGCTAACTATTTCATCAAATTTTTTAACATCACGGGGCTAACTTGGTTCGTCCCCGTCGTGAAACTGGCGAACGGAGAAAATCCCACCCAACAACTGCGCGATTTATGGTTGTCGATGGGCGTCCCCGTCATCGCATTCATGCTGTTCTTGGCGGCGTGGGGCTTTTTTGCCGCTAAAGTCCACACCAGTTTGGGCGTTATCCCAGGTCCCGCCGCCGTTTGGCACGAGGCGGGCGGTTTGGTCGAGGCGCATTTCAGCGAGCGGCAAAAGAAGGTCGAGTTTTACCAACGCCAAGAGGCCCGCAATCAAAAAATGCTGGCGGAAAATCCCAATGCCGAGATCAAGCCCCGGCTCTACACCGGCAAACCGACTTATCTGGATCAAATTTTCACCAGCTTGTATACCGTGTTCACCGGATTTTTGCTGGCCACCTTAGTGGCGGTGCCGTTAGGGATTTTGTGCGGCATGAGTCCTATCATCAACACCGCGCTGAACCCGCTGATCCAAATTTTTAAGCCGGTGTCGCCGTTGGCTTGGCTGCCGATCGTGACTCTGGTGGTCAGTGCCGTCTATGTGACCACGCCGGATTCTTGGTTTGAAAAAGCGTTTTTGACCTCGGCCATCACCGTCACGTTATGTTCGCTGTGGCCGACCCTCATCAACACGGCGGTGGGCGTGTCGTCCATCGACAAAGATTTGATCAACGTCGGCAAAGTGTTGCGCCTGAATTGGCAAACCCAAGTCAGCAAGATCATCCTGCCGTCGGCCTTGCCGTACATTTTTACTGGCATGAGGTTGTCGTTGGGTGTGGGCTGGATGGTGTTGATCGCCGCCGAAATGCTGGCGCAGAACCCAGGGCTGGGCAAATTCGTCTGGGACGAATTCCAAAACGGCAGTTCCAGCTCGCTAGGCCGCATCATGGTGGCCGTGTTCACCATCGGCGGCATTGGTTTCGTCCTAGACCGTATCATGATGTCGCTGCAGCAACTGTTCTCGTTCGGCAGAACCCTATAAACAAACGCCAACCGGAGGCAAGACCATGAACGCTGCCGTCAAATTCCAAACCAAACCGTTATCCATG
>DBNZ01000200.1 GCA_002299495.1 Methylococcaceae bacterium UBA659 | reverse complement strand
TTTTGCCCCAACCGGCACCGGCATCACGCGCTCTTCTTCGCCGGCCAATACTGCCAAGCAACAAGGCGATCTGGAGTTTTTGATCCGCATCGTCGATGGCGGCAAGTTTTCAAGCTATTTGAAAAATGACGCCAGAGTCGGACAAAAAATAAACGTTAAAGGGCCTTCGGGCATCTTCGGCCTGAAAGAAAACGGCTTTACGCCACGCTATTTTGTTGCCGGCGGCACCGGGCTGGCGCCGGTATTATCGATGGTACGGCGCATGAAAGAATGGGACGAGCCGCAAAAAAGCGTGCTTTATTTTGGTGTTAATACCGAGGAAGAAATATTTTATCTTAACGAACTCGAGCAATTGGCGGCCGACATGGAAACGCTGACACTACGAAATTGTGTCTGGAAATACTCGGATAGTTGGCACTGCGAAAAAGGCAGTGTCGTGGACATATTACGCCGCGATTTAATGGAAACCGGCGCGAAACCGGATATTTACCTGTGCGGACCACCCGGCATGGTGGATGCGACATTCTCGGTTTGCGCCGAGCAGGGAATTCCCAAGGAGCGCATTTATCTAGAAAAATTCCTGCCCAGTGGCTAAAGCGATGCTCCCCCTTGACCACGATGGCCCAACAAGATCAGGAGTTTTTGCACGAAATGGTCAGGCAACTGGACGCCACCATCAGACACCTGGCGGAGGAAGAAAAAGAACTCATCCACCGCATCGGCGATGAGCGTGTTGCAGAACTGACGGAGTTTTGGAAACAAGAACTCTCTACCGAAGAAGAGCTGTTGTGCAAAGCCGGCCTGGACTATTGGGACAAATTGTTGATCCGTACCTGGGCGCACTCAAAACGCGCCCATCATACCCGTGCCGAAGCTGGGCAGGCATTGATGAAAATGAATGCCCGGCCAAGCCGCCCCCCCTAAACGGAAGTGTACAATGAGCAAAGAGATTATTTATAACCCCGAGATGCGGCTGCGCCTGATGACCGGTATCAACCAGGTGGCCCGCGCAGTTGTGGCCACTTATGGCAGCGCCGGGCCGGCAGTGATGATACAGCACCGCAGCGCCGGCATTGCGCCGGTATTTACGCGTGACGGCGCTACGGTCGCGAAGGCCGTGATGATGCAGGACCGTATCGCCGACTTAGGCGGGCGGATGCTGCGCGATGTGGCCGGAGCCGTGTCCAGGCAAGTCGGCGACGGCACGACTACGGCCATCGTACTGGCTCAGGTGCTGGCGCAAGGGTGCTTGAAAAGCGTCGCGGCGGGCTTTCATCCCATGCAGTTAAAAAAAGGCCTAGATTTGGCGTTGGTGCTAGTGGAACAAGACCTTCAAGACAAGGCCGTAACCGGCGTGACTTCAGATTGGATAGAAAAAATCGCCGCGGTTGCCGGCAAAAGCGAGCCTAAAACCGCAAAATTACTGGTCCAGGCTCTGGCAGAGCTGGGTTTGCAAAGAACGCTGACATTCCAGTTGGGCAATGGCCTGGACGATGAGTTGGATATCGTTGACGGCATACAGTACGAGCAAGGCTATTTATCACCGTATTTCAGCACCGATAAAACCCGCGAAGAAGCCGTGCTGGAGCATCCATATATTTTATTGTATGACCGGGAAATCAACGACTTGATGAGTCTGATCCCGATCCTTGAACAAGTCAGGGAACAAGGGCGTCCGCTGTTAGTGATTGCCGAGGATGTCGTCGATAAGGCGCTGACCGGCTTGCTGTTAAACCATGTACGCGGCACCTTCAAGGTCGTCGCGGTTAAACCGCCCGGTTTCGGCGATAAACGTATCGACCGGCTGAAAGACTTGGCCTTATTGACCGGCGGCCAAGCGATTATCGACGTGCACGGGTTAAACGACAAACTTGAGCAACTGACTTTAGCTCAATTAGGGCAGGCGACAAGAGCGATCATCAGCGCCAAATGTACAACGATTATCGGCGCGGCAGGCGACCCTGTCGCCATCGAGCAACACTCGGCGGCATTACGCCGCGAAGCCGAGCGGATCCTGACCAAGAAACCGGGGGATGGTTCGGCAACCGGAAACCGGCACGATTTTGGTGAATTGCAGGAACGCCTCGCGCTGTTATCGGGAAAGACGGGTACATTTAGCGTCGGCGGCTTAACCGATTTTGAAATCAAAGAGCGCATGGTGCGTATTGAAAACGCCTACCTGTCGGCCAAGGCGGCATTGGAGGAAGGCGTCCTGCCCGGCGGCGGCGTCGCATTGTTCCGCTGTATCGCAGTACTGGAAAAAACCATTGCTGAAAACGCCGAACAGCAGCAAGGCTTGACCATCATGCAGCAAGCATTGGCGGCGCCGTTGCTGAAAATCACGCAAAACGCCGGATTAAACAGTGAGGCCGTCATCGCCGAACTCAATCGCCTGCATGACGACCACGCCACACTGGATACGCAATCCCAGCGTTATGGCAATTTTCTGGACATCGGTATCATTGACCCGGTAAAAGTCATGCGCTTGGCCCTACGCAATGCCGTCAGCGTCGTCGGCACGCTGATCTCCAGCGAAATCGTGGTCATGAAGGTTCCAGATCCGTCCATCATGGCGGGTTATTCGCCGGAATGGGCGGCGGCGACACGCGAGGATCCTAGAGCCTAAAATGATAGGCTCTGACAGGTACGCATCGCGTACCAACATCTTATGTTGTAACTATTCAGGCGTGCTGCGCTTCAAGCAAGGATATGGATAGTTAGGCGATTTCCTTTGCGAGTACGAGCCTGGCAAACCCGTTGCTCAACTATTATTTCCTACCCCCCCCTTTTTTTTTCAAAGGGCACTCTTATTCTTTTATAGAATAAAGGCAATGCGACACTATGCCACATTGCCTCATTTTTTGATTTTGTTATCTTGAGTAGAACGCTTTGTCGGCATTGAATAATAATCAAGAGAACCGAATGCTTTTTGATCTAAACATCCCACCGCAAGCACATTCAACGCCGGAATCCTCGTTATTCAGACCGATTATCGACTACCCGATATACCGGCCTATGCAAGCTTGGCAATGGATGACGCAAACCCGTTCAGTACCCGATCAATATGACTGGGTGCGCCCTGAAGTCACCGAATCATGGCAACGCTGTCTCGATGAATACCGCCTGCCGCTGGGCAATTATGCGATACGGGAGGATTACCGCGTCATCAGCCAAGCGGTCATGCCGGCTAAGCCGTCGCAAAAAATAGAAGCCTTGATTAAACAACTCAGCCATAACTTTCATGTCTTTCTTAAAGAAGCCGAAGTAATGATGCTGCTGACCGCCGCCGACGGCAGCTTGTTATATGTTCTGGGAGAGCAGCAACGCGGCCCGTTCATGTCAAGAGCGAGCGAGCGGGGAGCCTGCTGGCTGGAATCGGCGCTGGGCAATAACGGCATAGGCACGGCGGGGGAGCTGAAAAGGCCGGTCGCGTTCCAGGGCATGGAGCATTTCTTAAGCGTATTGCATCCCTACACGACCGTGGGTTATCCGTTGTTTGACGAAGCCGGCCAGTTAACGGCGGTCATCGGCCTCGTCAGCAGTCATCAGGAAAGCATGAATTCATTGTTTGCTTTTTTACACCTGATCTGCGTATTGGTGAACACGGATTTTCCGTTAGCTAAAAATCCGTTGGCGCAACAACGGGTGCTGGAAAAAATCCCCTTCAAGGCCGCGCCCAAAACACCTGATTTATTAACCGAGACCGCAGCCTCAGAAACCCTGGACGCGCTGGTTCAAAAGGCCGTCAACTTGCAGCACTACAAAATCCCCATCTTGGTGACCGGCGAATCAGGCGTAGGCAAAGACCACTTTGTCAACCTGATTAAACAGGCAGGTCCCAGAAAAAATGCGCCATTGATTGCGATCAATTGTGCATCCATTCCGCACGAATTGATAGAAAGCGAATTATTCGGCTACGAATCGGGAAGCTTTACCGGCGCGAAAAGCAGCGGCAAACCCGGTAAGTTCATGCTGGCCGATACCGGCATCTTGTTCCTCGATGAAATCGGCGACATGAGTTTCGACCTGCAATCTACCTTGCTCAGGGTACTGGAAACGTCTGAATTTACGCCGGTTGGCGGCAATAAACCGATACGCGTCGATGTGCAGGTGGTGGCGGCAACCCATGTGCAATTATCGGAAGCCGTTGAAGCCGGCCGTTTCCGGCGCGATCTCTACTACCGACTGAACGGTGCACAACTGCACCTGCAAGCGCTACGCGACCGCGCCGATAAAAAAGCGATTATCCATCATATCCTGCAACGGGAACTCAATGCGATGGCAAGCGAAGTGCCGCTTGAAATTTGCCAGGAAGTCATCCACTTGTTTGAACAACATCCCTGGCCTGGCAATATCCGCCAACTGATCAATGTGATTCGGGCAACGCTTTATACCGCCGGCAGCCGATTTATCAGCACGCAGGATCTGCCGCTTGATTTTATTGCGGAATTAAAACAACAAAAGCTGTTTGACATGCCCGGCCCGAAATGTTTTGGCGTGCAGAATAATCTACCCGTTATGAGTCTGTCAGACTGGGAATTGCGCGGCATCAAAACGGCGTTAAAAGATTGCGACGGCAATATTTCACTGGCAGCAAAAAAACTGGGCATTACCCGAACGACACTGTATAAAAAAATGGAGCGTTTCGGTTTAAATAAAACTGGGAACGACGGTGCGCTATACGCAGCGGTGTAAAGTGGCTCCCTATAATTGATCGACTAACCGCAGCGCCTGCGGATACGGCGACATAGACACATAATAGGCGTCCTCGATATACTCCAAACGGTCAAATTTTCGGTTTCCCATTGGGCGAAAATATTGTAAAAGACAGGAAGATGCCGCACAGGATGCCCTGTGATTACCCTCGAGCTAACTTAAGAACGCGGTCTAACGGCTCCGGCAATCCCTGCCGGAATGAGTGCGTCTGTGAGGACGTTTTATTAGCCAAGGTGAAAGTCCTTGTGGTGGGAAGTCACATCCCACATAGCGGAAGGTAACTGCGTTTTTAGGGGCGCATTGTTTCAAACCGCCCACTCACTCGTTAGCAAGCTGGGTCAAAAGCTCTGCTTGATGTTCGCTGATTAAAGGATTGACCACTTGTTCAAGCCCGCCTTCCATAATCTCATCCAGTTTGTATAAAGTCAGGTTAATACGGTGGTCAGTTAACCGGCCTTGCGGAAAATTATAAGTTCGTATCCGTTCGGAGCGGTCACCGCTGCCCACTTGCAGTTTGCGCGAAGCCGATTGCACCGCGTGATGTTTTTCTTGTTCTGCGGACAATAGCCGCGATTGCAGCAGCGACATGGCGCGGGCGCGGTTTTTGTGTTGAGATCGCTGGTCTTGGCATTCCACCACTACTCCGGTCGGGATATGGGTGATACGGATCGCGGACTCGGTTTTGTTGACGTGCTGGCCCCCGGCGCCGGAGGAGCGGAAGGTGTCGACCTTAAGGTCGGCCGGGTTAATGTCGATGGCGTCCACCTCTTCGGCTTCAGGCATGATGGCGACGGTGCAGGCGGAAGTGTGGATGCGGCCCTGCGATTCGGTGTCGGGTACCCGTTGGACCCGATGCGCGCCGGATTCAAACTTGAGCTGGCCATAGACATCCCGTCCCGATAAACGCAATATGATTTCTTTATAACCGCCGTGTTCGCCCGGGTTCTCGCTGATGATTTCGGTTTGCCAGCCTTGCCGTTCGGCATAGCGTTGGTACATGCGGGTTAAGTCCCCGGAAAATATGGCGGCTTCATCGCCACCGGTGCCGGCTCGGACTTCCAAAAAAATATTGCGGGTGTCATTAGGGTCTTTTGGCAGCAGTAACAATTGCAGCTCATGCTCCATGGTCTCTATTTGGCGTTCCGCCTGCTGGACTTCATCCTTGGCCAGTTCGCGTAACTCAGGGTCCGGGTCATTCGCCATTTCCAGGGTTGCGGCTAATTGCCTTATGCAATGTTGATAGCCTTGGAAACAGTCGACCAACGGGCTGATTTGGGCAAATTCTTGGCTTAAGGCGCGAAATTTGTTTTGGTTGCCTTGCACGTCCGGCTCTGACAATAACGCCGAGATTTCACCGTGACGTTCACACAGGTTTTCTAATTTATGTTGGATCGATGGTTTCATTAAGGTTGATTAAGATTGAAAATTTCCAAGGCGGCGGCCAGTAGGTCATGACGCTCCTGCTCGGCGGCCATCCTTATTTGGGTGCTAGGCGTGTGCAAAAGTTTGTTGGTCAAGCCGTGGGCCAAACGATTGATGACATCCTCGGCGGGGGAGCCGTTTTTTAATGCGGCAAGGGCCTTTGCCAAGAGCTCGTCCCGAGCCAATTCGGCATTTTGGCGATAATCCCGAATCATGGTTTGTGCGCTTTGGGCACGCAGCCAGGTCAGAAAATGTTCAACCTGGGTATCAATGATTTCCTCGGCTTGCTCTGCGGCCAAACGGCGTGAGTGCATATTTTGGTCAATGGTCTGCTGCAAATCATCCACGGTATATAAATAAACGTCACTGAGCTGCTCGACTTCGGCTTCAATATCCCTAGGGACGGCCAAGTCAACCATAAACATGGGTTTTCTCTTGCGTTTTTTTAATGCGCTTTCAACGCTGCCTTTGCCTAGTATGGGCAGTGGGCTAGCAGTGGATGAAATGACTATGTCCGCCTCGGCTAGATGGTTAGGTAGTTCCGATAATTCAATGGCATAGCCATTAAATTGCATGGCAAGGCGGTGTGCGCGTTCATAAGTCCTGTTAGCTATTATGATTTTTTCAATACCTTGTTGGGATAAATGGCGCGCCGCCAATTCGATGGTCTCACCGGCGCCAATTAACAGCGCTGTTTGTTCGCTCAGCTTGTCAAAGATTTGCTGGGCGAATTGAACTGCTGCGAAAGCGACAGAAACCGGGCTAGAGCCGATAGCGGTGTCAGTGCGGACTTTTTTGGCGGTATTGAAGGTGTATTGGAACAATTTACCCAAGTGCTTACCTAACGTGCCTGCTTCGCTGGCTATTTGGTAAGCGGTTTTCATTTGGCCCAAGATTTGGGGTTCACCCAGAACCATGGAATCAAGTCCTGATGCCACCCTAAAAATATGCCGGATTAGCTGGTTATCGGAATGACAATAGAGGTATGGGGAAAAGTCGCTGGAGGTGAGTTTCTTATTGTCGGCAACCCATTCGATTAAGGTCTGTTGGTCTGTGCTGTGTGCGGAGCAATAGACTTCAGTCCGGTTGCAAGTCGATAAAATGGCCGCCTCGCTAATCCCGGTCACGGTCAGTAACGATTGTAAAGAAGGCTTGAGAATCTCTAGGGCAAATGACAATTGTTCCCGTATCGCGACGGGCGCAGTGTTATGGTTAATTCCTACGGAGAGTAAAGTCATGCGGGTGTGAAACGAAAGGAAGCTATTGGGCCTGTTGTCAGTTTTTAGTTAAAAACCCATCTATCTTTATCAATACCAAAAGAAAATTTTAAGTTCAAGGTTAACGGCTTAGTCTGCCACATGTTGTGGTTTTTGCAAAAGCTGACAGTGTATTATGTAATAGCTTATCGAAAATTCGTTTACGATCGTTAGGTTGTTTATAATCTCGGGCTTTTTGGGTAAGCAAAGGCGCTCTATGCGACGATTCATCTAGGGATTGGGTTTTAAGCGGGGCAGTGGACAAATATTTTTTAAGTTTACTTATTGCATTGTGGTCTTGGCTTAGTTAGCGTCAATCGGGTTTGGGTTTGCAATAAAATGTTGGGTACTCTGTCAGTTTAAACGTATTGGATATTTATTTTGAGGATTTTAAGTGTCAATTTTTAAGTTACTTTTAGTAATGCCATTAGTTTTTTTTACTGCATGCTCGAGTTTCCCAAAACAACCCGATGAAGCTACGGAGCAGGAAAAGCCCGTAACCACAAGTGCCAATGATCAAAACAAACAACCCAAAGCTTCTAGCCCAATAAATGAGGCCGCTTCGTTCGATCCAGATGTGATGTTTATGGTTATGATCGCAGAAGTGGCGGGTCAGAGGGGGCGGCTTGATATTGCTTTAGAAGGTTATCTGGAAGCCGCTAGGCGGGTTAAAGACCCTCGTTTTGCCGAAAGGGCGGCTACAATCGCCCTGTATATGAAAGATAAGGAAAAAACTGACGAGGCGGTGCGCCTTTGGTTGCAGCTGGATAAAAATAACTTGGCCGCACAGAAAATCGCCGCCATGTCAGCATTAATAGCCGGGGATAGGGATGCGGCTGTAGGGCATTTGGAGGTTTTGCTGGCAAAGGATCCCGCCGGTTTTGAAAAAACCGCCCTAGAGTTATCCGCCGTTGTGCAGAAAGAAGGAAGAAATGGCGTTATTTATGATGTTTTTGATGATTTATCCAAACGTCATCACCAGAACGCCAGTTTGTATTTGATTAAGTCGCTGCTGGCCATCCAGTTGAATAACCCAGGACAGGCCTTAATCGATGTGCAAAATGCCTTGGCGATACGGCCAAATTGGGATGATGCGTTGGTGTTGCAAGCACAGATAGCGGCGCAGTCAGGTCGAATGCATAAGGCCATTGCTGACTTGGAGCGTGCAATTGCGGGAGGTCCAGAAAATGAAAAGCTGAAAAAAGTCCTCGCCCAATTACTGGTCAAAAATAATGATTACGCGAAAGCCAAGCGAGTCTATCAAGAGCTGGCAAAATCCAATCCTGAAAACAAGGAAAGCCAGATGGCGCTGGCTTTAGTGAATGCACAGCTTAAGGAATATGACCAGGCTGAAGAAATACTGACAGATTTGCTGGATCAACCCAAATGGCAAAACCAAGCTCGTTTCTATTTGGCCAGGATTGAAGCAAGCCAAGGGAATATTTCTGAGGCAATCAGTTGGTACGAAAAAGTCAATGATGATGCCCTGGCGCTGGATGCCGGAATAGCGTCTGTGCTGCTGTTGGCAAAAGACAACCAGTATCCGGCGGCTTATGCAAAGTTGGCTATTTTGGCTGGCCGATTTCCGGAGCATAAATTAAGGTTGTTGGTGACAGAGGCGGAGTTGCTAAACCAGCAAAAGAACTACCAAAAAGCATTTAAGCTATTGTCTGACGCACTGAAGTTGAACCCTGAGGACAAGAGCTTGCTTTATACCCGGGCGCTAATAGCTGACCGCATTGGAAAGCTGGAGGTGTCGGAGTCGGACTTGAATAAAATTTTGCAGCAAGACCCGAATAATGTCGAAGCCCTAAACGCTCTTGGCTACATGTTAGCGGAGAGGACAACGCGATACAAAGAGGCCGAGGGCTATTTGCTGCGGGCGTTAAAAATAGCGCCTAATGAAGGGGTTATTTTGGATAGTTACGGGTGGTTGCAATTTAAATTGGGTAACTATGAACAGGCGTTAGGGTATTTGCAACGCGCTTATGCCAAAGTGCAAGCAGGGGAAATCGCAGCCCATTTAGCCGAAGTGTTGTGGGTGTTGGGTAGGCAAGAAGAAGCTAAAAAGTTGTTTGCAGAAGCTTTGGATAGGGAGCCGCAAGATGAGCACTTATTGGAATTCAAGCGCCGGGTCTTGGACAAGGGTTTTAACCGGTGAAAAGGCAAGTGATTGCGAGTTTGTTAGCTATTTTTATGCTGGCATCTTGTGCAACAGTTACGGAACGCCCTGCCCCCGCTCTGGATTTAACACAAAGAGCCGCCTTGTATGAAATTCGTGCATGGGAATTCACGGGTCGTTTGGCCTTGATGTCGGAACAAGATTCTTGGTCTGCGTCAATTTCATGGCGTCACATTCCGACTATGGAAAAAATTAAGCTGGCAGGCCCATTAGGTCAGGGCGCCACCGTCATTGAGTTGACCGATGACCGGGTGAAAATCGATAGGGGCGGGGGCGATGTTGAAATTTCGGAACAACCAGAAACGTTTGTTAACCATAAATTAGGCATGTTTGTCCCCTTGCGTTCTTTGGGGTATTGGGTTTTGGGCTTGGTAAGGCCGGGGCAAGACAGCCAGCAAATGGCGCAAGGTTTTTTACAGGATGGCTGGTATGTGGATTTTCCTGAGTTGCAAAATGTGGGTGTCCACACGATGCCCAGAAAAATGACCGTTATGAAAGATAAGGTAAAATTAAAACTCATCATTGACCATTGGAAATTAGATGATGCCACAACAACAAGATAGCGCTGGGTTGTGGTCACAGAACTGGCCGGCTCCGGCAAAACTTAACCTTATGTTAAGGATAATAGGGCGACGAACGGATGGTTACCATTTATTGCAGACCGTCTTCCAATTTGTCGATTGGTGCGATCAAATAAGGTTTTACCAGGTTTCTGATAGCTCGGTCAGTTTGGTTAATCCCTTGCCGGGAGTGGCGGAAACTGAAGATCTGACGGTCAAGGCGGCTAAGTTGCTGCAAAAAGAGACCGGATGTAAACAAGGCGTCCGAATAGAGGTTGAAAAGAACCTGCCTATGGGCGGCGGTATCGGCGGGGGTAGCTCCGATGCGGCCACCACGCTTGTGGTGTTGAATCGGCTCTGGGAATTAGGTCTCTCAACTAAAAAACTCATGGAGATGGGGTTGGTCTTGGGCGCGGATGTGCCTATTTTTGTTCATGGTAGATCGTCCTGGGCCGAAGGTGTGGGTGAAAAAGTACAGGAAATCAACCTGCCAGAACAATGGGCGGTTATTATCAAGCCTGATTGTGATGTCAGCACCAAGGAAATTTTTTCCTCAACAGAATTGACAAGGGACAGCAAACCCATCACAATAGACGACTTCATTGCTGGCCAGCAGGATAACGATTGCCTCGGTGTTGTCAGTCAACTTTATCCGCTTATCAAAGCCGCGCTAGATGATGTGTCTGCTTTTGCCAGTGCCAGGTTAACCGGGACTGGTGCATGTGTTTTTGGTTTGTTTGAAAGCGAAGACCAGGCGCGAAATGCTTATGGCGCCCTAAAGCCAAGCTGGAAGGTTTTTTTGGTTAAAACTAAAAACGAATCGCCTTTGCATTCGAAGTTTTTAGCGCATCGTTAGTTATCATTTAATGGGTCGTCGCCAAGCGGTAAGGCACGGGGTTTTGATCCCCGCATACCAAGGTTCGAATCCTTGCGACCCAGCCATATATCGCCGCTGAGTTAAGTTCTACTGGGAGTGTTCGGATGAATGACACCACCATGATGGTGTTTTCTGGAAATGCTAATCTGGCGTTAGCTGAAGGGATAGTAAAAAAGCTTAATATGCGCCTAGGCATGGCCTCTGTTGGTAGGTTCAGTGATGGTGAAATTGCAGTAGAGATTGAGGAGAATGTCAGAGGCAAGGATGTTTTTGTGATCCAGCCCACATGCTCTCCGACCAATGAAAATTTAATGGAATTATTGGTGATGATCGATGCGTTCAAACGTGCGTCATCATCAAGAATAACCGCAGTGATGCCGTATTACGGTTACGCAAGGCAGGATAGGCGGTCGCGCTCGGCCAGAGTGCCTATTAGCGCCAAATTGGTCGCCAAGATGATTGAGCAGGCGGGTGCGAATCGGTTGTTAACTGTCGATTTGCACGCAGACCAAATCCAAGGTTTCTTTGATATACCTGTAGATAACGTTTATGCCTCCCCGATATTGCTTGGTGATATCTGGCGTCAACAATACAAGGACTTGATAGTCGTGTCGCCAGATGTGGGCGGGGTAGTCCGGGCTAGGGCGCTGGCAAAGCGTTTAAATGATTCGGATTTGGCCATCATCGATAAGCGTAGGTTAAAAGCCAATGTTGCTGAGGTGATGCATATCATAGGTGAGGTTGAGGGTCGGACTTGCATTCTTATCGATGATTTGGTGGATACTGCGGGAACTCTTTGTAATGCCGCCGGGGCGTTGAAGCGACATGGTGCCACTAAGGTTTATGCTTACTGTACCCATCCGGTCTTATCTGGAAAAGCAATGGGCAATATAAATAATTCCGAGTTGGATGAACTGGTGGTGACCGATACCATTCCGTTGAGTCAGGAAGCTATTGAATCAGGTAAGATTCGACAGTTAACAGTTGCTGAAATGTTAGCTGAAACAATCAGAAGAATTTCGGTGGGTGAGTCAGTTAGTTCATTGTATGTTGATTGATCGCAATAGATGTGTCCGATAGGTACGGAGAATAAAATGTTAAATGTGTTTGAGTTTGTTGCCGAAAGCAGGGCTAAAACTGGAAAAGTAGCCGCAAGAGGGGTTCGTCGCAATGGTCAGGTGCCGGCCATATTGTACGGGGGGTCGGCAGCACCTGAGAAATTGGTTTTAAGCCATAATGAAGTGGTGAAACGCCTAAGTCATGAGGCGGTTTATTCTCATGTTTTAGATATTGTCGTTGATGGTAAGGCAGAGAAAGCCCTTCTTAAGGGGGTTCAGAGAAACCCGGCAAAATTCCAAATTTTGCATTTGGATTTTTTGCGTGTCGATATGGCGGAACCCGTCAAGGTTCATGTGCCTCTCCACTTTGTCAATGAGCATTGTTCCGTAGGTTGTAAAAAAGGCGGGGTGGCCACACACTCAATGGTTGATGTTGAGGTGCTGTGTTTGCCGTCAAATTTGCCAGAATTTATCGAAGTTGATCTGGTGGATTTGGATATCGGGGAAAGCGTCCATTTATCCGAATTGAAATTACCAAAAGGAATTGAGGTGGTGGCGTTATCCCATGGCCCGGAGCATGATGTTGCAGTGGTTTCAATTTTAAGCCATGGAGGGGCT
>DBNZ01000075.1 GCA_002299495.1 Methylococcaceae bacterium UBA659 | reverse complement strand
TGGCCGGAGTCAAAATTGGCCAGGTCAGGGCCATTGGACTAGACCCTGACACCTTTCAATCGGTAGTGACCATGCACATAGATAGGGCTTACGACAAATTGCCCGATGACACCACCGCCAGCATTTTTACGTCCGGGCTGTTAGGTGAGCAATACGTTAGCCTTGAACCTGGTGGGTCAGACAATTATTTGCAGGACAACGGTAAAATTGACATCACCCAACCCGCCATTATTCTGGAAAAAGCGATTGGGCAGTTCCTGTTCAAGTCCGCAGAGGAAAAAAAGTGAATAACGTGCAGATAATTAGGAAGGGAGCGACGGGCCAGTTCATCATTGTAGGCGACCTGACTTTTTCCACCATTAGCAAAGAAACCGTCAAGTCCATGTCATTTTTATCCTCAGCCAACGAAATCACCCTGGATTTAAACCAAGTAGGGCTGACCGATAGCGCCGGTTTGGCACTGATGGTCGAATGGGTCAAATATGCCCGCGGCAAACGCTGCCACGCCGTCTTTAAAAACATACCCGAACAATTACGCAATCTAGCCAAACTGAGCGGACTCGAAACTTTCGGTATCGCAGTCGCCCAAGCAGAGAGCGATACCCTAACATTCTCCCAAACCTGACTATGGACAAATTGATTATTTCCGGCGGCAAACCCTTATCCGGGGAATTACGCATTTCCGGCGCCAAAAACGCCGCCTTACCGATACTTGCCGCCACCTTGCTGTCGGAAACGCCCGTCACCATAGGCAACATCCCCCACCTGCACGACATCACCACCACCATGGAACTGCTAGGACGGATGGGCGTGTCCTTGTTGGTCGATGAAAAAATGAACATCGAAGTCGATAGCAGCACTATCAAGTGCTACGAAGCGCCCTATGAACTGGTCAAAACCATGCGGGCGTCCATCCTGGTATTAGGTCCATTATTGACCCGTTTTGGTGAAGCCCATGTGTCCTTGCCCGGCGGTTGTGCGATAGGCACCCGTCCGGTCGACATACACTTGAACGGCATGATGAAAATGGGCGCGAACATCACCGTCGAAAATGGCTATATCCACGCCAAGGCCCAGCGTTTGAAAGGCTGCCGGTTGGTGTTGGAACAAGTCACGGTCACCGGCACCGAAAACTTGCTGATGGCGGCCACCATGGCCCAAGGGGTTACCGTGATCGAAAACGCCGCCAAAGAACCGGAAGTGACGGACCTCGCGCATTTCTTAACCAAATTGGGCGCCAAAATAACCGGCATAGGCACTGATGTGCTGACTATCGAAGGGGTCGACAGCTTAGGCGGTTCTGACATTTTTTATCCGATCATGCCCGACCGTATCGAGACCGGCACCTATTTAGTTGCGGCAGCCATCACCGGTGGCAAAGTCAAACTAAAAAATACCCGGCCCGATACCTTGGACGCCGTCATCGATAAGCTGGTCGAGGCGGGAGCCCGTATTGATTGCGGCGACCACTGGATCGAATTGGATATGCACGGCAACAAACCCAAAGCGGTATCCTTGCGGACTGCGCCGTACCCGGCCTTCCCCACCGATATGCAAGCGCAATTTATCGCCATGAACTGCATAGCCGACGGCGTAGGCATTGTCACCGAAACCATCTTTGAAAACCGCTTCATGCACGTGCAAGAACTGCACCGGATGGGCGCTGACATCAAATTAGAGTCCAACACCGCCATTTGCACGGGCGTCAAACGGTTGACGGCGGCACCCGTAATGGCCACTGATTTACGGGCTTCAGCGAGCTTGGTTATCGCAGGGTTAGTGGCGGAAGGCGATACCCTGGTCGATAGGATTTACCATATCGACCGCGGCTACGACCATATCGAAGAAAAATTGACCCAACTCGGTGCATCCATCCGCCGCGTCCCCTGCTAATAGGTTGACATCATGCTCACGATCGCCATTTCCAAAGGCCGGATTTATGACGACGCCTTGCCACTGTTGGCGGAAACCGGTATTGAACCGGTCGACGACCCCAACAAATGCCGCAAACTGATTTTGCAAACCACCCGCCCCGACGTGCAACTGGTCATCATCCGCGCCACCGACGTGCCGACGTTTGTTGAATACGGCGCCGCCGATTTAGGTATCGCCGGCAAAGACGTGTTGCTGGAACACGGCGCCGAGTGCTTGTACGAACCCTTGGACTTGAACATCGCCCGCTGCCGCTTGATGACCGCCACCCACAAGGACGCGCCGCCGCCCAAAGGCCGCATCCGCGTGGCTACCAAATACGTCAAGACCGCGCAGAAATATTTCGCCGACCAAGGCATACAAGCCGAAATCATCAAGCTGTACGGCTCGATGGAACTGGCCCCGCTGGTCGGCTTAGCCGATTGCATCGTCGACCTGGTCGACACCGGCAACACCTTGCGCGCCAACGACCTGGAACCACGCGAATTAATCCTGGAAGTTAGCTCCCGGCTCATCGTCAACAAAGCCGCGATGAAAATGAAAAACCGGGTCATCGTTGAATTGATCCGGCAGTTTGAAAAAACGCTGGCTAACCGAAACTCAAATTAGTCG
>DBNZ01000009.1:614-4217 GCA_002299495.1 Methylococcaceae bacterium UBA659 | reverse complement strand
GTATAAGTCAGGCTAGGTTTAAAATCCCAGGTACCACTGCCCAATTGCATGCCGTAATGGATCAAACCTTTGTCTCTTTGGTGTATGCGCCGTAATTTGATATCCACCGCCCCCGTCGGCGCCGTCAAACCCAACCCCATGTTCAGGTGATGGTCACCTGAACTAAGCAACTTAAACAAGGCGTACATGCCTAGATCGCCCACCCCGCCGGTTTCGTGGATATGCAAATGGTCTCTGAAGGCATCGTATCTGACGCCTTCCAGCATCCTCACGTTCATGTCCATATCCATGAATTGCGGCATCAACATCAAATTCAGCCAATCGTACGGGGCGTACATCAAATCCAGCATATGCATGCCCATGTTCATTTCTATCGGGTTTACCCGGCATCTCCCCGTAAAACCTGCGGTGCAGCCATCCCGGATAATTTCAGCATCGCTGACGCTATCCGTGCCATGCAGCATACCGCCCGCTTGGCGGCTCCACATGTAACGGTAACCGACCATGATCTGGTTTTTTGGCAGCATGTGGCTGAACATGACCCCGGCCGGCGCCGGTGCGCCGTGGGCGTGATGATGCTGTTGATGCTGGGCATGGCCGCCGTCGGCCAAGGCCCGGCCTAAGGCCGACAAGTTCACCTTTAAATTGGCGTTGACGACAAAATAATCAAAATCGGCGTAACTGCCCTCGCCATCCCCGCCTAGACGCAAATCATCCTGGTGGGTGTAATATTCAAAACCAGCCTCCAACGCCAGCCCTTTGGCGAAACGCTTGCTGAGCACCGCACCGCCGCTCAATGCCCCATAGGCCGACAGGCGGTGGTCGCTAGAAAAATTGTCCGGCAGTTTGCCACGGTCAAACGGTGTCGTGGTGAACTGCCCTGTGTCCGGGTCGGAACTTAGCTTGTTATAGGCTTGCTTGGAAAGCAAGTACGAGCTGTAAAAATCAGCGGCGCTCTGCGAGTAATACCTAACCTTTGGGGTTATGGTCCAAGAGTCGGCAACGGGTTGTATCCAGTCCAGTCGGAAGGTATGGGCATTGATGTCCCAGTCATCCTGAAAATACTGGTAATTGACATGCAAGGCGGCATCCAGTAGGCCAATATGTTGGACATACCCAGTCCCGAGTTGCCATTGGTTTCTGTTATCGGGACGCTGCTCCAAAAATGCCCTGACATCGCCGACCAAACCGTCCGGATTGTTCGGGTTCGGCATCAAGGGGTCTGGGTCGGCAAAAACGATGGTCATGGCTTTGTAGGGGTTCTCCAGGTAGCCACCGCTATGGGTGTAACCCAAGCTTCCCCTGACCAAGGCGCTTTTATTGAGGATTTGGGTCACGCCCACATTCCAAGACACGTCACTTCTGCCGCCGCGGATAGTTTCCTTGCTGAGCGTTCTGGTAATTTGATCCTGAAAAGCGCCTCTGTTGATGTATGTGATGGCATCATGGTCAAAAGTGGCTTGAATATCGGCGCCCGTGTAGCTGAAACCCATATCCAAGGTGGTCAGCTTTTGGTTAAAATCCAAACGGCCGTTGAGATTGGTGAACCAACTGAAATAGTCATCTTCAACCGAACCGCCAAAGCCCCAGTTCAGGGCCGACTCGTCCCATTCATAACCCAAATTAATATCCCCTTGCCTACGGGTTTCCGGAGAAGCCATGGACATCACATGCACCACGCGCGAGTCGATGCCGCCCGGCTTTTGGGTTACCCCATCCTTGGACAACGGATTGTAATCCTTATCCAAAAATATTTGCCTTCTGATGAGAGGCGAAGCACCCACGACAACGGGTTTCCCACCGCGATCCACCTCGATAGGTCGGTTGCTGCCGGCCACCAAAGGCGCAGTAGTGATCGGCGTGGCACCGGCCCAGGTGTCCTGGGTATAGTTGAACGCAAACTTAATGCGGTCGGTCAGGCTGGTCCGGCTATAGACATAGACGCTATCCACTTCAATGGGATCCAAATTACTTTCGACATTGATCAAGTCGCGCTTGCCTTCTTGGTAATGCGACCATTGGAACCCCGCCTCATCCTCCTCTGCCGTGGCATAGCCGGTGGCCATCAGGCCAGGTAGGGCTAAGGCCGCTAACGTCAACGCCTGTAGCGCGGTGCTTTTGTCAGTAACAGCCACAGCCCCCCCCTACCCCGGCGCCACCTGCGGGTGCGGCTTCGCGGCTGCTGTAATTGTGGTTGCGCATGACCCTGTCGATGGGATTGGGATCCAAAGCCATATGCGGCTTAGCCAACACGCCTCTTTGCCAAGGCGAAACGGGCGCGCAGGCGACGCCATTCACGATCAGGGCGATCAACATCGCTATGCGGGCAAAAACTGTCATCAAAGAAACATCGAATTTAGTGGCTAGGATTAGGTTCGGCCAATAACTGCTCCACTACTTGTTCAAGCTCCTGGCTTTCCTCAGACCTAAAACCCAAATGGATATGACGAATGACGCCTTTCCGGTCAATCAGGTAGGTGGAAGGCATCGCTTTTACCTCGAAAGTTTTGGCGCACTGCTGACCATGATCAATAACAACAGGGAACTGGGCCGGAAATCTGCCTAAAAAGTCTTTGGCATCTTCCAACTCTTCATCAAGATTAACGGCCAAGATTTTCAGATCGCTGCCTTGGTGTGTTTGGAAAACACCGTTGAGAAAAGGGAATGATTTAGCGCAAGGGGCGCACCAAGACGCCCAAAAATCCACATACAACACCTTGCCTTGATATTGGCTTAGTTTTAAGGACTGCCCGCCCGCGATAGGGGTTAAGGTGCAATCGGGGAATTGATCGCCGGTTTCTACCCCGAATGCAGGTGAAATGCTCATTAGTAGGCCGAAAAAAAATATCGGAATATGTTTCATGGTACCCTTAAACCACCCATAGGGGCGGGTTTGTCGATAGTGTAAGACCCGTCCGTTACAGCCTATTGGTTTTGTATCAGGGGGAGCATGCTTGTTCCGGTATGTCTATTGTTTGACGCCAAGCAATGGAATTCCAACTCGTAATCGTCGGCGGCGGCTCTGCTCTTGCTTACCAAGACATCATAAAGCCCATCACCCCCTCTAGTTCTAATGACCGGGCTGATTCTAGCATCTCCATCGGGACCATTGTCGGTGGTGCTAAGAGCCAATGTTCCTTTTAGAACCATTGCGCTAAACACGGAATTGGCATTGATGCCATTCCTATCACGGATAGTCAAATGTAAGAGTTCGGTCGCCCCGTTACCGTCATCGAAACACTCGATTTTATAATAATCTACTTTGCTCGAACCCCTACCTATTGCTCCCGGTTGTTCATCGGCAAAAACCGCAGCAGAAAATACGCAAACAAATGTTGCCAAAAAAAGCCGGGTGAGTTTATGTTTCATGAGTTTTAATCCTTAAAATAAAAATAAATAAATGGACGGGGCTGGCTTATAACAGCTTACGGACGCCCCAATTCCGCCAATTTTTTGGCGGCGTGACGGCTGACATATTCACTCTTGTCTGACCATGCTGCCACCCGCATTATCAACGACCCTCTGAGGTTACGCGGTAACACGAAAAATCCCGTTTACCAGGAACAGTCCGAATACCCAAAAGGCATCTTGCTAATCGAGAGC
>DBNZ01000009.1:0-199 GCA_002299495.1 Methylococcaceae bacterium UBA659 | reverse complement strand
CCATTGATTGCGTATGCGTTGAAACAGCCTTAATGCTATAGCTGTGGCCGTCCCATAACAAGCACCCCTTACCCATGCGGACGGCAGCCCCCCTTGATAAAACTCAGGATGGCTGAACAAGAATGCAAATAATGAGCCAGAAAAATATTTTTTTGAATTTTAAAAACTAACCGAATTCAATGGTTATAAAACCCTAACC
>DBNZ01000072.1 GCA_002299495.1 Methylococcaceae bacterium UBA659 | reverse complement strand
ATGTCGCCGAACATGTTGGTGGTGACGACCACGTCGAATTGTTCCGGCCTCATTACCATGTGCATGCAGGCCGCGTCGATGATTTTTTCATCGAATTCGATGTCGGGGTAGCGCGGGGCGATCTCGCGGGCGACACCTAGGAACAGGCCTTGGGTGTATTTTAAAATGTTGGCTTTGTGGCAGACGGTGACTTTTTTGCGGTGGTTGTCGCGGGCGTATTTAAACGCATAGTCGATGATGCGCTCGGAACTGGCGCGGGTGATCACGGCTATGCTTTCGGCGATGTCTTTTTTGGGGGTCAGGTAGTGTTCTAGGCCGGCGTACAAGCCTTCGGTGTTTTCGCGGACGATGACGATATCGACGTTGTCGTAGCGGGTTTTGACGCCCGTCCAATTTTTGGCCGGGCGGACATTGGCGTAGAGGTCGTATTGTTGGCGCAAGGCCACGTTGATGCTGCGGAAGCCGGTGCCGACTACGGTAGTCAACGGGCCTTTGAAGGCGACGCGGGTTTTATCGAACGAGGCCATGGTCGCTGCGGGCAGCGGCGAGCCAAATTTGTCCATTGCGGCCATGCCGGCATGGGCTTCTTCCCATTCGATTTTGGCCCCGGAGGCGGCGATGACTTTAACCGCCTCGGCCATGATCGACGGCCCGATGCCATCGCCTTTAATCAGTGTTACAACGTGCATTGAGTTCTCCATGAGTTTAAAGTAAGCCGCTTGGTGGTGGTCAGAGTGGCACGGGTTAAAATTCGTAAGCGCCGCCCCTACCGTTACATGTTAACCGCTACCCGCCGCTTTAAGGGCTGGTTGTCTGCAATTATAGGACTATCGCCGAGGCCTTAGCCAGAGTCGGGCGGATTTTTTCACCGTCTTGCCATGCTGTCAGACACCGGCTTAAAGCAAATTTTCAGCATCTTTTATGCCAGTAGACATTGCAGGTTTTTTGCAACGACATTGCCCTAATGCACGGGTTTTTATCGCCTATAGCGGCGGTGTCGATTCGCATGTTTTGTTGCACTTGTGTGCAAGTCTGCCTAAGTTAAGGGCCAAGATCACCGCCGTTTATGTGCATCATGGTTTACAGGTGCAAGCGGAGGCGTGGGGCGGGCATTGCCGATGGGTGGCCGACAGTCTGGGGGTGGGGTTTGCCTTAGTTAGGGTCGATGCCACCGCTAAACCGGGGCAAAGCCCGGAAGAGGCGGCCAGGGATGCCCGTTATCAGGCCTTGCAATCGGTGCTAGGTGAAGGCGATGCCGTGTTGCTGGCTCAGCATCAGCAAGACCAGTTGGAGACGGTGTTGTTGCAGTTGTTCCGGGGCGGTGGTTTAAAGGGCTTGTCGGGTATGCCGGAACGGATGGCCTTTGGTTCCGGTTGGTTGTTAAGGCCGTTGCTTTCTGTCGGCAAAGATGAAATTGACGCTTATGCCAGCGCGCACGGGTTGCAATGGGTGGAAGACCCCAGCAACCAATCCAGTGATTTTGACCGCAATTTTCTCCGCAATGACATCGTGCCTTTGCTGGAGCCACGCTGGCCGAGCTTGGCGAAAACGGTGTCGCGCTCGGCGGGGCATTGTGCCGATGCCCAGGCGTTGCTTTCAGATTTGGCTGGGGAATGGTTTGATGCTGTTTTTGATGGCGGGGATGCCAGTTTGGATGTGGGGAAATTGCAAGGTTTGGCGCCTGCCAAACGGAATTGGGTTATCCGCCATTGGTTTGCGCGGTTGAGTTTGAAAATGCCGCCGCAGGCATGGGTCAGGCGGCTGTTCTCGGAAGTGGTGGCCGCCCGTGAAGACGCTCAGCCTTTGTTGTCCGGGCAAGGCTATGACTTACGCCGGTATCGTGGCCGGTTGTATTGTGCGCCGACGATGGAAACAGGGGATGTGGCCAATTTGCCGTGGGATATCCGGCAGGCATCCCTGCCATTGGATGGCCGCAGGCGGCTATGTTGGTATCCGTCTTCACAGGGCATTTTGTGGCCGGTTTGGTGCTCGGCAAAGGTCGAAGTCCGTTTCCGTCAAGGCGGCGAAAAAATCCGTTTGCCAAGGCGCCAGGGCGGCCATAGTTTAAAAAAGTTGTTCCAGGAAGCGGGTATCCCGCCTTGGCGACGGGCGGCGATGCCGTTGGTGTATTTGGATGGGCGTTTGGCGGCCATCGGTGGGCTTTGGGTGGCCGCCGAGTTTTTTTGTGAAGAAAATAATGCGTGCGTCAAATTGCGGATAGAAGAGTCAGCGGCGGGCGTAGATGCTGTTGATGGCGTCTAAGACGGGTTTTGGCAGCCTTTTTAAAAATTATCTTTTAAGCGCCGGGTTTGGGTGAACACCGCTAAAGGCTCTTGGCCAATCATGCTAATCGATGCCTGCAATGCTTCGCTGTCTTCACGGAAAAACGGATTGGTGGCCATTTCGTCGGCTAGGGTCGAAGGCAAGCTCGGTCGGCCTTGCCGCCGTAGTTCATGCACTTTTATCATGCGCCGTTGCAAGGCCGGATTATTGGGTTCCAGGCTCAGGGCAAATCGGCCATTGGCCAAGGTGTACTCGTGGGCGCAATAAACTTGGGTGTCGGCGGGTAAGGCCTTGAGCTTTTGCAGCGAGCGCCACATTTGCTCCGCGCTGCCTTCAAACAGCCGACCGCAGCCCATCGCGAACAAGGTGTCGCCGCAGAACAGCAAGTTGTCATCGGCAAAATGGTAAACGATATGGCCGCTGGTGTGGCCTGGGGTGGCGATGATGCGGATGGTGTGTCCGCCTAGTTGCACGGTGTCGCCATCACTGACCCCGATGTCGATGCCGGGAATGCGGTGGCGGTCGGCGGCGGCGGCGATGACGGTGCAGCCGGTTTGCCGTTGCAATGCCAAATTGCCGCCAACATGGTCGCCGTGATGGTGGGTGTTGAAAATGAAATCTAGCCGCCATTGATTTTTTGCCAACACATGTAACACCGGAGGGGCGACGGCAGGGTCGACGACTGCGGTTTTCCGGGTCACAGGGTCGTTAATCAAGTAAACATAATTGTCATTTAAAACCGGTATAAAAGTGATGCCTAACATGATGAGCCTCAGACGTCAATGGGTGGAAACACAGGTAAATGGAGTTGCACTGATCATAAACCCTAATATGTGTTGTTGTTTTTAATGAAGGTCAAGAGAGCGGGTGACTAAAGCAAAGGTTAGGCGTATTTTACCAGGTGATTTTTTATCAATGTCTTGTTGTCGGCGGGTTATTTTGTCGGCGGTATTTTAGGGCCTCTTTTAGCGGCGCCTCGGAGGGCAAGGAATCGGCCTATAAGTGCTGGCGACAAGCCATTGGGGGGCTCTGCCGCAAGCTAACAAACAGGTGCTTAAGGCCGGTTGGGATGGTTTTGCTCAGTAAGGAAGACGCTACCTTTAGCTTAAAGTCGTAGCGGGCGGCAGGATTAAAAATTGTAGCCTAGGCCAAGTTCATAGCCTTCAAAATTATCGGGATTTTCTATGCTGAACACATACTTGGCGCTTAATCTTAGGGTGTCGACAATGCCGAAGCTGACGGTGTCCAGCCATTTCACTTTGTCGACGGTGTTGATTTCAAAGCCCACTTCGTTGAACTGGCGGATAAAAACCTCGGAGCCGAAAAATTGGGTGTCGGTGAATAAGCCTTTAGCATTCAATTTATGGCCGAATGCGGTGAAGGGCAGTATTTTGTCGACAAAAAAGCCGTTCTTAAGGACGTAATTGCTGATGTTAGGGTCGGACTTTACGCCGGAGACGTTTAACGGCAGTGAGTGGTAATAGCCAAACATGTTGACGGTGGACAAGGTGTAGTCGTTTATGTTGAAACGGTAGTTGTTGCTCAAGGAGGTGGAGATTATTTGCCCTAGGCTGTAAAGGTCTACAGTGCCTATCGCGCCGTAGCTGACATTGGGTATGAGAGACCAGTTGTCGTTGATGGGATGGGCGTAGCCCAAGCCTAAGGTGCCTTGGAACGATTCTGCTTGGTCGATGGTGACGTAGTTGAATTGGCCGTTAAGCAGCAGTTTTCTGCCCGGATGGTCGGAGTCGATGTTGATTTCTTGGCTGATAGGGATGTTGACAATGCTAATGTCAGTTCCGTCCTGAACATAAGAACCGCCGCCTACGCCCACCGCAAACCGGTGTGGTTGCGGGCGGGTGGTTAAGGACAGCCTGGCGGCGTTGTTAAAGTTGCCGGCCACTAATTGGCCTTGCAAACTGGTTGGGTTGCCGGCCAGCGGCGAGGTGCCGGTGTGGCCAATTTGATATCGGGCGATCTTGGACGCGATGCCGTCTATGTCGTTGCGCAGGTAATGCTCTAGGGCATTGGTGGACTGGCTGCGGGTGCCTTTGGTAAAGGTCTTGGAGATGCCAAGCTTGGGGATATCAAAGACCAGCTTGGTGCTGTCGCTGACCGGAAAAGACAGGTTGATGGGCAAGCCGTTATAAATGTTATTTGAGGTGACGATGGATTGGTTGGAATAGCTCGGGAACAGGCGCATGAAGCCGGTGTTTGACAAGTCGTTGAAAAAATCTTTGGCGATACTGTAACTGCGCTGGAAGTTGTCGCTTTCGCCGGTTTCCGGGTTGGACATGGAAATGTTAGTGCTGAAAATTTTTGCGGAAGCACAAAAAGGATGCAACGCTAATAACAGGGATAGGGCTATTTTTTTCACGGAATATACCTTTAGATGGATAGTTATGTTAAGAAAACGTAAGCATAGTTAATTTTTTTGTTTTGCAGGCAAAAAGCAAAATAACGGTTTGTTGACGCAACGGGTACGCTTGATCGGATGTAATTTCAAACAAAACGCTACACTCAAGGTGCTGAGAAAGCTAAAAGTCTCACTTCCTTTGGGAGAGCGGCGCGGTGAAGGTCGGGTAAGTCATAAACTTATCACGCCCTCGCACTCCGATGGGGGGGTTAATCAGCAATTCCTTGAAGCCATTCGCATTAAAATAGACACTGGGAGGAAAAATGAAAGAGGTTGAGCTGTTGGGCTGGGGAATTTTGGGCGCGGCGCGGGTTAACGAGCGCTTGTTGCCGGCTATCGTGGAGGCGGCTAATGCCAAATTGGTGGCAATCGCCAGCCGCCGCAGCGGGGCGGCGGCTGAAACTTTGGCAAAGTATGCGCCAGGCCAAAACCAAGTCAGGGCCTATGGTTGTTTGGAAGAACTGTTGGATGACGGCGACGTGCAAGCGGTTTATGTACCGATGGCCAATCATGAACATGCCGAGTGGGCGTTACGCGCCATTGCAAAGGGCAAGCATGTGCTTTGCGAAAAGCCAATGGCCTTGCAGGTGCCGGACATCGAAGCCATTGCGGCGGCGGCGGTTAAACAAAAGGTCACGGTCATGGAAGGTTTTATGTACCGCTTCCATCCCCAACACGCCAGGGTACGCGAATTGCTCGCTTCCGGAGTGGTGGGGGATATTCTTACGGTGCGTTCCAGTTTCTCATTCATGATGCGGCCGGCGCGGATGTACCGGTTAGAGGAAAGCGTTGCCCGGGGCGGCGGGGCGATGTGGGACATTGGTTGTTACGCGATCCATTGCCTTAGGATGTTTTTCGGCCATGAGCCCCTATCGGTGATGGCGATGGCGAGCTATGTGGAAAGCGGGGCCGATTCGGCTTGTAGCGGCGTATTTGATTATGGGGGAGGGCGCTTTGCCCATTTTGATGTCAGTTTTAACCGTGCGCGCCGTTGTGAATACGAAATTATCGGCACCAAGGGCGGCATCAAATGCCACATCGTTTGGCAGTTGCCGGGCGACGTGCCGGTCATTTCCTGGTGGTCTGAGGACGGGCGGCAAGGTGAAGAACGGCTGCCGCCGGCCAACCATTTCCGTCTGGAAATCGAGCATTTCAGCCAATGCGTGTTGGCAGGGCGGGCGCCTTTATTGAGTTTGGAAGATGCCAAAAGCAATTGCCGGGCGATTGCCGCCGCCTTGCAAGCGGCCGCCGAACAGCGGCTAATCCGTTTGGATTAGGCTTTGCTTAAGCGGGGTACGCTGCGGCTACGGCGGTTTGCCCAGATGCCAAGCCGCTGTTTGGGCTTGGTGGTTTTATGCCATAATGGCCGCATTTTTCTGTACGCTTTGTTCCGACTACTACCTCATGACCCAACGAAAAATCCTCGTCACCAGCGCCTTGCCCTACGCCAACGGTCCCATCCATCTAGGCCACCTTGTGGAGTACATCCAAACTGACATCTGGGTACGCTACCAAAAACAGCGTGGCCATGAGTGCTATTACGTTTGCGCCGACGACGCCCACGGTACGCCGATTATGCTGCGCGCCGACAAGGAGGGTATTAGCCCGGAACAATTGATCGGCGAAGTTTGGTGGCAACACACCGCCGATTTTGCCGCTTTCGGCATCGCTTTCGACCATTACCACAGCACCCATTCCGAGGAAAACCGCGCCCTGTCGGCGTTGGTTTATGGCCGTTTGCACGACGCCGGCCATATCAGCGTCCGCACCATCACCCAAGCCTACGACCCGGTCAAAGAAATGTTTCTGCCCGACCGCTTTATCAAAGGCGATTGCCCGAAATGCGGCGCACCAGACCAATACGGTGATTCCTGCGAGTCTTGTGGCGCGACCTATTCGCCGATGGATTTAAAAAATGCGGTGTCGGCGATTTCTGGGGAAAAGCCTATCGCTAAAGATTCCGAGCATTACTTTTTTAACCTAGGCGATTTTGCCGAGATGCTGGCCGAGTGGACTTACGCCGGGCATTTGCAGCCGGAAGTCGCCAATAAAATGGCGGAATGGCTAAAGGGCGGCTTGCAGCCTTGGGACATCAGCCGCGACGCGCCGTATTTCGGGTTTGAAATCCCTAACGCGCCGGGCAAGTATTTTTATGTTTGGCTGGATGCGCCGATCGGCTACATGGCCAGCTTCAAGCACTATTGCGATAAACACGGTTTGGATTTCAACGAGTTTTGGGGCAAGGACAGCACGGCCGAGTTGTACCATTTCATCGGCAAGGACATCATTTATTTCCATGCGCTGTTCTGGCCGGCCATGCTGCACGGCGCACATCTGCGCACGCCCAGTGCGATTTTCGCCCACGGCTTCCTGACCGTGAACGGCGAGAAAATGTCCAAATCGCGCGGCACCTTCATCAAGGCGCACACCTATCTGGAACATTTGAACCCAGAATACCTGCGCTATTACTTCGCCGCCAAACTCGGCGCGGGCGTGGACGACATCGATTTGAATTTCGACGATTTCAGCCAGCGCGTCAATGCGGATTTGGTCGGCAAAGTGGTCAACATCGCCAGCCGTTGCAGCGGCTTTATCCTGAAGCGTTTTGACGGCCTGTTATCCGGGCAGTGCGCCGAACCCGCGTTGTTCGAGCAATTCATCATCGCCCATGCCAGCATCGCCGATTATTACGAGACCCGTGAATACGGCAAGGCCATGCGCGAGATCATGGCCTTAGCCGACAAGACCAACGCCTATATCGACGAGAAAAAGCCGTGGCTATTGGCCAAGGAAGAGGGCAGGGAGCAGGAATTGCAGGCGGTTTGTTCGATGGGCATTAATTTGTTCCGGGTGTTAGCGGCTTATTTGAAGCCGGTGCTGCCGACTTTGGCGCAAGCATCGGAAGCGTTCTTAGGCAGCGAAATCAATGCTTGGATAGATGGGCTGAGTCCGTTGCTGAATCATAAAATCAATGAATTCAAACCTCTGATGACCCGCGTCGAGCCCGATAAAATCGCAGCGGTGGTGGCGGCCTCCAAGGAAAGCCTAGAGAAAACCGCACCCGAGTCGGCCGCTAAGCGTTTCGAGCCGATTGCCGAAGCCATAGCATTTGGCGACTTCGCCAAGCTGGATTTGCGTATCGCCAAAATCATCAATGCCGAGCAGGTAGAAGGTTCGGACCAGCTGTTGCGGCTGACCGTGGACATCGGCGACGAAACCCGCACTATCTTTTCTGGCATCAAATCCGCCTACCAACCGGAAGATTTACCCGGCAAGTTGACGTTGGTAATTGCCAATTTGGCACCGCGCAAAATGCGTTTTGGCGTCTCCGAAGGCATGGTGTTGGCGGCGGGGCCGGGTGGTAAGGAAATTTGGTTGCTCAGCCCGGATGCGGGGGCTACGGCGGGGTTGCGGGTAAGCTGACGACACTTAGCTCGCCTGCGATGTCA
>DBNZ01000055.1 GCA_002299495.1 Methylococcaceae bacterium UBA659 | reverse complement strand
ATATGTAGCGTTTTTGATTTTTATCTAATTGAATACTAAAGCTAAAAAATATTAAAGCTATCTAAAATTAACAATGCCAAAATCAAAAGATTTTCAAAATACCCTTGCGCATCCTGAGATAAAAATCTTCCATCACGTCAATAAACGAGCCTTGTTTTTGCCAAAATCCGGGGAAATCGCCGCCTTTTTTGACCAACATGGCAGGGATAATGGCTGCTTGGGCGGGTTCTATGCTGCCCGGTAGCGGCTGTTGGCCCTGCCAGAAATGTTTGGCGTCAATGGCGTGGGGAAGATCGGCGGGGATGGGGCGGGTGTAATAACTGTCCACCGGAACCAGCCCTGCTCCGGCGCCGTTCTTAGCATCGCTTAACACCTTGCCCAAAGGCGATTTTGCCAGCTCCTGCACCAGCTTTTCCGGAGCCAGGCCGCGCATTTCAAACAGCAAAAACGGGTCTTGGTCAAATAGCCCCGCCAGTCGGTAACAAACTCCAGCGATATGCTTGCACGGCACGGCATAATCGGGGCAATCGCAAGCCACCTTAAAATCTTTATAGCCCTTCGGCAACAAATGCACGCCCGTTTCGGCAAACACGGTTTCGATGTTGTCGGGGATTTCGTCCAATAACAGTTTGGCGATAAAACTCGCCCGCTGGGTGAGTTTTTCGATGATTGCTTGCCATTGTGCGGTGCTCAAATGCGCCATTTGTACGCTGACTTTATAAGTTGGCTCTACATGCACACCATAATAGGGATTGACGTTGCCGCGTATGTTGGCCTCGATTTTTCCGTCATGCACCAGCCAGTGTTTGATCCGGTTGTCGGTGGAATAGGAATGCCCGCGCTGCAAGCGCCCGCTGTCGGTAAATTCTTCCAAGGCGGCGATAAACTTTTGTCCCCACCAGGTTTTTGCGGCTTTGCCCATGTCAGTCTTCCATTATGCTGTGTTTATTGAGGGCGATCAGTTCTTTAAAGGCTTGATTATCGAGTTTGGCCAACCAGCTTTCGTCATTGCCGACGATGCTGTCGGCCATTTTCTGTTTGTCGCTGATCATTTGGTCGATGCGTTCTTCCAATGTGCCTAAAGTGATGAATTTATGCACGAAGACATTTTTTTGCTGGCCGATACGGAAGGCGCGGTCGGTGGCCTGGTTTTCGACGGCGGGGTTCCACCAGCGGTCAAAATGAAACACATGGTTGGCCCGCGTCAAGGTGATACCCACCCCGCCCGCTTTCAACGAGAGGATAAACACGGCGGGTTCGCTGTCAGGATTTTGGAAGTCGGCGATCATTTGTTCGCGTTGGTTACGCTGCGTGCCGCCATGCAGGTAATAGGTTTTATGGTGTTTGTCGCGGCTCAGGTAGCGGTTTAGATGCTCGCCGATTTCGGTGAATTGGGTGAACACCAGGACGCTATCGCCTTCCGCCATCGCTTCTTCCAGCATGTCGCCGATACGCGTAAGCTTATGCGAACGCTCCGGCGTAAACGCACTGCCATCTTGCAAAAACTGCATGGGATGATTGCAGATTTGTTTCAGTTTCATCAAGGTGGACAGCATCAAGCCTTGGCGTTGGATACCTTCGCTTGCTTCCAATTGTTTGACCACGTCTTTTACCACCACTTCATACAAGGAAGCCTGTTCTTTGCTCAGGTTGCAGTAAATTTTATTGTCGATTTTGTCGGGCAAGTCTTTGATGATGTTCTTGTCGGTTTTCAAACGCCGCAGGATAAACGGCTGGATGAGGCGTTTCAGCACCGCCGATTGGATGGGGTCATTATCACGCTGCACGGGCAATTCATAAGTTTTACGGAACTGCGCCTGTTTGCCCAAATAGCCGGGGTTTAGGAAGTTGAAAATCGACCATAAATCCATCAGGCGGTTTTCCACGGGCGTGCCCGTTAAGGCCAGACGCGATTCGGCGGGCAGTTTTAAGATGGCCTTGGTTTGCGCGGCGGTGGGATTTTTGATGTTTTGGGCTTCGTCCAAGACAATCCGACGCCAGTTCTGTGCTTCCAGCAGTTTGTTGTCTTTGCGGGTCAAGGTGTAGGAGGTAATCAGCACATCATGCCGCCCGCACAGCTCCGTAAAGACGGCAGCATCTTGTTCGCGGCGGCTGCCGTGGTGGATCAGAGCGATCAACTGCGGGGCGAATTTTTCCAGCTCTTTTTGCCAATTGCCGATCACCGAGGTGGGGGCGATCAGTAAAGTCGGGGCGGGCTTAGCTTGGCCTTGTTCGCGTTCTAGCAACAATAAACTAATGACTTGCATGGTTTTCCCCAAGCCCATGTCATCCGCCAAACAGCCATTCAGCCCTAAGCGCTCCAGATAACGTAACCACGCCACGCCGCGCTTTTGATAATCGCGCAACTGGGCGTTGAGTGTCACCGGGTTGTCTATCAGCTCCAACTGGCTGGTGTCGGACAATTTCGCCAGCATTTGCGCCAAGCTGCCGTGGACATCCAATTCAAAACTATCGGACTCTTCCGCCAATTTTTTGAGCAAATCCTGCATGGCCCAATCCGGCCTATCCTGAGGCTGCTGCATAAACGCCAGCATCTCCTGCATGGCATCGCGGTCCAATTGCATCCATTGGCCACGGAAATACACCAGCGGCGCTTTGGCTTCGACCAATTGTCGCCATTCTTCGGGGCTTAAGGTTTCATCACCTAAGGCCAGTTCGTACTGGTAATCGGTCAGCGTATCCATAGAAAAATAGCCTTTTGCCGAGGCGGGTTTGGCTGTGCTTTTCCCGGTACGCAGCCGTATTTTGGCGCGGCGGCGGCCTTTGGGTGTGAGCCAAGCGGGAATAATGACTTTAAACCCGGCATCCTCCAGTAGCCACGCGCTTTCTTGCAGAAATTCAAATGCCTCATCCAAGCTCAGCCGCACGCTGTCCGGTTCGCTGCCTTCCATGCCTTGCCAGAGTTTGGGATAGATGCGGGCGGCTTGCGCCAAATTGACCAAAATCTGTTGTTCAATAGTTGCCCCGGAGTCTTGTTGCAATAACTGGCAGAAATGGCTTTTATCAGTCCAAAAATCCGCCAAATCGATTTTCAGCGACGGATCTTGCTGCGAGGACAAAAAGAACACCAAGCGCCATTGGTCAACGCGTTCGGCGGGAGCTTCCAATAATTGCAAACCTAGCTGCAAGGTGTTGTGTGCTGGTGTCCCCAGCAGTTTTTGTTGCCATTGCCGCCAAGCAGTAAATTCATCCGGCACTTGCTGGCAAGTTCTGATGCTCCCCTCGCTGTGTTTATGAAACAAAATCGTTGCCAAAAAATCATCGCGGACTTTTTTCACAAACACGTCCGGCATCTCCTTAGCGGCAGCCGCCACTGTGTCGTCAACCAGCACCTCGGCAAAATGCCGCAACACCGATTCGGCTGGGTAGCGCTGGCTGCAAACCAGCGGCATGGAAGCAACCGCTCTTTGGATCAGGCTTTCGTAGCCGCTGGACACGACTTGCCAACGCCGATATAAACTGATGTCTTTGCCCGATTTTTGGCTCAGCAACATCGGCAGGTATTGGTCTTTAGCCAGAAATGGTTTCAAGGACTGGCTAAACCAATACCAAAACAGAAAATCGCTACCGAGCCGGACATTGCTGACTTGGTAACAGGACAAGAAATGGATGTTGTTGATGGTCTTCAGCGGGTTAGACAAGGGATAGGCGTAGACTTGCCAGGTTTGCAAAGTAACCTCGCCATCCCTATCGACCGCTTGCAACTCAGGCGACGGCAAGGGTTTGCCCGAGTAAGTGGGCAATAACAGCGTCACCATCGCCCCCAGATTCGGCTGGATGCCAACCACCGCCAATTCGGTTGTCAAATACGCCAGGCAGGCTTTTTCTGTTAAATGCTGGGGATGTACGGTATCGGGGACTTTGGTGCGAACCTCGTCACTTTCTATCCACAGATAAAATGCGCCGGATTGGATAAAGTCTTGAGTCGCTTGTGGCAGCCAGAGGCTATGGATGATATTCATGAATGCGTAAAACAGAAAAAGAATTGGGATTATTTTTGTGGGTTGTTAGTCCGGTTCGGCCAATAGCGCGCGGACGGTTTCCAGCGTCATCATGAGGGTCATAGCCTGCAAAAGCGATTGCACGAAACCGCGTGACAGATAAAACTGTTTGGCCTGGTCAGAAAGGGCATGAACCAGTAGGGCGAACACGCCAGCATCGCCGGAGACGTTAACCGCGCGTAGCATCGCATCACGCAGCAACGCTTGCCCAATGCCTTGATTGTGGTAGCGCTTATCGACGGCAAGCCGACCTAAGAGCAGCACGGGCAACGGGTCTGGCCTATTGCGCCGCATGGTTTTGGGTGCCGGCTCATGGCTGATCGCCCCCGCCGATAGGCTATAGTAGCCAATCACGTCCGCACCCGCACCCGCACACAACACAAAACAGCGCGATGCCCCCGCCACATGGTTCTTAAATGCACGCCTTTTGAGCCATTCGTTTAGGGAAAATTCGCCGCTATCGAAATTCGACACGTCCAAGCCGGCCGTGATCGGCGCGGGTGGTGTAAGGTCGGGCGCGGTCATTGTTCCCAAGGCGCTTTCGTCCTGAGCAACCGGCGTAGCTTGTCAGTGGGGGGCAAAGGCTTGTCGAGCAGTGCCTGAAATTGGGCGAATGTGCCTTCATCGACGGTGAAAAAAGCCTGATCGAGCAACACATCTTCCGCTTCACGACAAGCGGCTTCAAGCATAAAATCAGAGCGGCTGCGGCCTAGGCGGTCTGCGGCCTGGTCAATGAGGTCGCGCTGTTTAGCCTTAGCGCGGATGTTAATGGAAACGGAAACGGTTTCCTTCGTTTGTGCATGGGACATGGCAATACTCCTCTGTGTATCCGTTAAACATACATTATTGTATATAGCCAAAGCACAATAA
>DBNZ01000079.1:3747-5291 GCA_002299495.1 Methylococcaceae bacterium UBA659 | reverse complement strand
TTTAGGCATTGATCGGACTGATGCTTGTAAAAAGCGGGTTAAATGGCAGAATGATGTCGCTTGTAAGAAGCAAAGACATTTCTTCCCAATAAGAGGCAACCATGAAGTTATACCATTTTCCTATTTCCCCTAACTCACGCCGTGTTATTGCGACGCTGCACCACTTAGCCATTGCGTGCGAGCTTAAGCCAGTAGATTTGGTAAAAGGCGAGCAACTGCAGGATGATTATCTGAAACTCAATCCCAACCACATGATCCCGGTCTTAGTGGACGATGATTTCGTATTGTGGGAATCGAACGCCATCATGCACTATCTGTGCTCAAAAGTGCCGTCCACCCCGTTGTTCCCGGCCGACCCCAAAACCAGGGCGGACGTCACCCGTTGGCAATTTTGGCAAACCGGCCATTTTGGCCGCGCCTGCGGCATTTTTATTTTTGAACATATCATCAAGCCAGCCCTCAACCTGGGCGAACCCGACGCCAATGAGTTGGCCAAAGGCACGGATTATTTCCACCGTTTCGCCAAAGTGCTGGAAGGGCATCTTCAAGGCCGGGATTGGTTGGTGGGGGATGAAACGACATTGGCCGATTTATCGGTGGGGTCGTTCTTGGATTTGGCGGACATGGCGCATTATCCAATGGCAGGCTACCATGAAATCCAGCGTTGGTATGGCGCCATCGAACAATTGCCGTGTTGGCAAAGTTCAAGACCCGGCAAACTTTCTTGAGCAGGTATTTTAACTTAAGGGTCATGAAAGAAAGGCAGGGACGCCATTTTTCAGCACCCTGGATGACGGACGGCGTTATAATGGCGATAATTTGACTCCGGTTGCCAGTCTAGTCCGCAAGCAATGAAAATACTCGCAATACATTTTAAGAATATCAATTCGTTGGAGGGTGAGAACCATATCAATTTCACCCAGCCCCCGATTTCCGAAACCGGGGTTTTTGCCATTACCGGCCCTAACGGTTCCGGCAAGACGAGTGTTTTGGACGCCATCACCTTAGGACTTTATGGCGAAACCTTCCGCTGCAATCACCCCGCCCATTACGTCATGACCCAGCACACCGCCGATTGTTTCGCCGAGGTGCAATTCCGGTTGGGCGGTTATAGCTACCAATCCAGCTGGTATGTGCAACGCACCGACGGCAACCCTCAAGGCGATATGCAACCACCGGACATGCAATTGTTGCGGCTGGATGACGGAACCGTATTAGCCCATGGGCAACAACAGGTTTGCGCCCGAGTGGCGGAATTGACCGGGATGGATTTCCGCAATTTCACCCGCTCCATTTTGCTCGCGCAAGGCGATTTTGCCGCGTTTTTAAATGCCCTAGACAGCGAGCGCATGGCCGTTTTGGAAAAAATAGCCGGCATCGACATTTACGGCGAATACAAACAGGAAATCGCCCGGAGCAATGAACAAGCCCAAAAAGATTTGACGGCCATCAAACAGCAATGGGCGTCGATTATTTTGTTGGAACCCGAACAGTTGTCCGCTTACCAGCACGACTTAGCCGATTTTACTGAACAACACCATGAG
>DBNZ01000079.1:0-3367 GCA_002299495.1 Methylococcaceae bacterium UBA659 | reverse complement strand
GTCTCTGAATGGCAAGATCAATGGGCCGATAGCGAAGGCCAAAGCCAAAATATCGGCGCTGAATTGGACGCTCTTGCGTCTGAATTAAAGAAAATTTCCGCCACTCAAGATGTTTTGGTTTTTCAAGAGGCATTCCAAGCCATCACGGAACAACGGCAAGCAATAGTCAATAACCGGTCCAGCTTGCAACTATTGACGGCGGAATTGCAGGGGCTAAGAAAGCGCTTGGCCGACCGTCCAGTACCTGAACTGGTGTCCGGTCAATCCTGGTCGGGACAACAAGCGACGATTACCGACCTCGGCGCTAAACTCAGTATGGTCAGGTCCAAGCAACAATCTGAAATGGCGTTAAAGCAATCGCTGTTGCGGCAAATGGTCGAAAAAAAGGCGTTCCTTGATAAGGTATCCGCTTGGCTTGATGAACACGCCGCGGATGAACTGCTGTTAACCGATTTTCCGGAAACCGGAAAATTAAAAAAAATGCGCGCCGAATGGGTGGTATTGACGGCCAAGCACAAAGGGTTGTCAAAGCAACACCAGAAAATTTCACAAGTCATTAATGACAACCAATCCGCATTGGTCCAAGCCGAAAAACGGCGGCGTGAGCTGGGGCGGTCGTTAGCCTACGAGCAACAGGAATTGCTCGGTTTGCGGCATGACAATACCGTAGAACAATTGGCCGAATTGTACTCGGAGCAACGGGAGCGCACGCATAATTTCCAACAATTGCTGGATTTGGCAGTGGCCTACGGGGAACTGGCCAAACCTGGGTTTAATTGGTTTGGCGCGGCCGACAAGCCGCCTCAATTGGTCGACCCTAACCAGTTAGCCTTAGAATTGGAGCGGCTGACCGAGGAAGTGAAGCGTGAGGAAAACATCCTGGCCATTTTGGTGCAAACGAAAAGTTTTGAGATACAGGTGAAAAGATTGGCCGACAACCGAAAATATTTGGTTGACGGTAAACCTTGCCCCTTATGCGGCGCCTTGCACCACCCATTTGACAACAATCCGCCGGCTTTTGCCGACCCGTTAAAAGCGGTTGCGGACCAGCAGTTAAAAATACGCACCCTGAAAATGTTCGTAGAGCGAGTAAGGAAACAGATTGACTTAAGTCAAAAAACCTCCGTTAAAAACCAAGCGAAATCTCTCCGGCGCCAACAGTTGCAAAGCGACTGGTTAAGCCTATGCAACCGATTGAATTCGGCGGCAGGATTGCAAATCAAAGACTTTCCAGCAATGGAGTTATTGCTGTCAACGGAAAAGCGACAGCTGAGTGAAATTACCGCTTTGCTGCGCGCCTGTCTGGAGAAACAGGCGCGCATTGCCAAGTGGCAAAGCCAACTGGAGGAAAATGCCCAAGGGCTGGAACAAATGAAAGCCCGCGCCGAGCACTTAGCGGAGGAAGCGTCCGGGCAATTGCAAGCGTACCAAGAAACCGGCGCGCAATTGGCCAGCCTTCAACAAGAAGAACAAGGGCTGACAGCAAAAATCACCGCGCAATTGGCCGCGCTGGGTGAAAAAATGCCGGACAAAGGCAAGGAAGATGCCTTATTCGATAAACTCAACGAACGCCGCCAGGTCTACTACGGTTATGCTTATCGGAAAAAAAGCCTGGCCGATGAAATTGAAAATTTGCATCAGAAGTCAGCCGAATGTGACCAAGAGATCGAACGTAATCAAGAATTAATTGAACTCCACGGCGAGCAATTGCAGAGTGCAGAATTAATTGGCCTGCATCTGGTTATTACGGAAAAAGAGCGGTTGCGGCATGAAAAAGAACATCGGTTGCAGGAACAACAACAGCAATTACACGATTTACAACTTGCTTTGCAAGCAAAACTGGAGGCCAGCCCCTATCCATCAATTGCCGAAGTGGAAGGGCTGTTAAGCCTACACGCCATGCAAGCGAAACTGGAAGCCGAGCAAAACCAATTACAGCAAGCGTTGGCCAACAAACAAGCCGGGCGGGACAAAATAGCCGCGCTATTGGCGCAGCAGCGGCAATTACAACCTGGCTTGCCGCCGTTAGACGAGATTAACCTGCAATTGAGGGTTATCAAGGAGAAAATGGATATAGCCCGGCTGGAAAGCCAACGCCTGCAAACCCTGTTGGCACAGCAGACCGTCCTGCAAGGCCGCCAGGCAGAAATCATGAATCAATTACAGCAACAACAGGCCATTGCCGATGCCTGCGCCGCCGAAGCCGAATTGCTTAATGCCGACCAAGGCATGGCACTTAGGCGCAAGGCGCAAAGCCGCTTGGCGGACAAACTGCTGGCGCAAACCAACTTATTGTTGGAAAAACTCAGTGGCCGTTATTATCTGAGGCAAAAACCCGATGGCCAAGGCTTGGCGTTAGAAATTGAAGACACCCTGCAAGGCAATATCCGGCGCTTGCCGAAAACCTTGTCGGGCGGGGAAACGTTTGTGGTCAGTTTGGCCTTGGCCTTAGGCTTGTCGGAACTGGCCAATAACGGCAAGGCGGTTGACTCGCTGTTTTTGGACGAAGGTTTCGGCAATCTCGATGCGGAATCTTTGTTTACGGTCCTCTCAACCTTAGAAAACCTAAAAACCCACGGCAAAACCGTCGGCGTCATCTCCCACGTAGAGAGCGTGCAAAAACACATCAAGGCGCAATTGCAAGTGGTAAAAAAACCCAACGGCATGGGGGAATTGCGAAGGCTGTCTTGACGCCCTTAGTATCCCATAAGCCTGCCATGGACGACTGCCCCCGATACCCGTCCGGGTTGAAGACGCACCCGGACTTTCAAAAATTGCCCCGACGCCGATTTTAAACCGGCGTAAATTCAAGAAATAAGTACATACCCCACCAACTTTCAGCATCCATGCCAGATAGCTCATGGGGCGCCGCTTTAGCCGCATACGGGATCGTGCTACACTGGCGGCCACGTCAAATCCCGTGACATAAAGCCAGCATGAAACCACCCCGTTCACAGACGACCCTGCATTCCGATGTTCGCCCGCGTGAGTTGTGGGCGTGGGCAATGTACGACTTCGCCAACTCCGGCTATACCACGGTGGTCATCACCGCGTTGTTCAACGTCTATTTCGTGGCGGTGGTCGCGGGCAACGCGCCGTGGGCTACCTTCGCCTGGACCGCTGCGCTGTCCTTTTCCTATCTTCTGGTCGTGCTCAGCGCTCCGATTATTGGCGCCTACGCCGACCTGCATGCGGCCAAGAAAAAACTGCTGGCGATTACGACCTCAGGCTGCGTGCTGTTCACGGCCATGCTCTATTTTGCCCAGCCGGAAACACTGTGGCTCGCCATTGTGTGCGTGATCGCCTCCAACTTCTTTTTTGGTAGCGGCGAGAACCTGATCGCGGCGTTTCTGCCGGAAATCGCCAA
>DBNZ01000121.1:5497-5619 GCA_002299495.1 Methylococcaceae bacterium UBA659 | reverse complement strand
CAAACGCCTTTTTTATCAATGGAGAAATAACCGCCATGCACTTCGGTAGGCTCTGCGCTCAAGTCCACTTCATTAAATAAGCTTTGATAGTCTGGATGAGCCGCCAGACGCCGATATTCTTC
>DBNZ01000121.1:5015-5183 GCA_002299495.1 Methylococcaceae bacterium UBA659 | reverse complement strand
CAGACGCCGATATTCTTCCTCGAACATCACCTGCAGTGTGCCATTTTCGCGCACACCATCGGCGCTATAGCGGCGGTAATGATCCACAACGTCGATAAAAAATAGGCTCAGAACCTTTATTCCCTGTGGGCGTAGCCGCAGTTCCTTATCTAAATGCTCTTTGATCGT
>DBNZ01000121.1:4423-4632 GCA_002299495.1 Methylococcaceae bacterium UBA659 | reverse complement strand
ATCCGTAACCAATGCTCGCCGCCGGGTATTTTTAGTTGGGCAATGGTAGCAATTGTTTTTGGCATATATTATGGCAAATTAAGTACAGAAGATTACACCATTTCACAATGTGTTATTATCTGTACTCATTGTTAATTAACAATCTATGGTGAATATCATGATCACTGAAGAGCTTACAAAAAATGCTGAAAAAATGCTGTCCAAATTCG
>DBNZ01000121.1:0-4121 GCA_002299495.1 Methylococcaceae bacterium UBA659 | reverse complement strand
TGAAAAAATGCTGTCCAAATTCGATACAGTAGCAAAAGATTTAACGCCATATATCGAGAAAATGCTCAACCAAATTAATAGCAAAAGTGAAGCATTTGATGCAAAAAAGAACGAAATTAATAAGGAGATAAATAGTGGCTCAAGAACAACGCAACATCGATTGCATTTATGACTTCATTTATTTAGATACCAAAAGGCTCTCATCTTTTCTTGCCCAATTGGATGATGACGGTGTGCTTTTATCCATAAAGAAAACCCGACATATCGAAGAAGAGCATAAGGATTTAGGAAGCGTTGGCTTAAACGTAGCTACCAGAGCAACAACTGAAAATAATGAAACCATAGGCAAGCAATCGGAAAAGCATTATGACTCAAGCTCTACTGCGTTGTATTCAGTCATTGATCGTTTAGATGAATTAGGCTTTATTAAAAAACGTATCAATGATACTGCAATGGGTCAGCTATTGTTGTGTTCAGGAACTATTACTTTTCAGGATATTCGCATGATGCGTAACCTATGGGATCTCCTGTTATGAAATTAGTTATTCACCAAGAAACAAATCAAAGCGGCAACAAAAATAATAAAGCATTACTGCAAAATAAAACTAAAGAGGCGGATATGATTAAATCAATTATCTCTGCTTTGCCACATGCTTTGTTAATGACACTGTTTTCTGACGGTAAATCTTTATGGTCTTCCTTGGAAGAGGAACATCTAAAAATAAATAGTGATGATATTACATTAAAGCACGGTGCTACTTTCGCCGGTCACTGGTATGTATTAGTGGTTTTAGATGCTAAACCAGATGACGAAATGGAACAGTCGGCTTTTGCACTTACAACGGGCAATGGATTATTTGAAGGAATGGTGGGAATGTTATCGGCGATAAGGACGTTTTTGGGACGACCAGCTGACGCATACGGTATAACTCCCGTGGCAATATTCAGAACAGTCTCTACAAACAGTAATTCATAATAAACTTTTGTTTCTAATAATTTAAATATGCTGGTTATTCATATGCCCAACAAGTCGGTCAAAGGGACGCCCCGCCCGTTGCCGGTTTTGAAGTTTTGGTTTTTATCAAGGTGCGGCGGCTTCGCTTAAGCTCTGTGAGCGGCGCGCCCCTGTCATAGCAAAGTCAACCCCCCATTTTTAGTATTTTTTCACCCCATTACCGCGCACGAAATCCTCTCTTTTTAAAATCAAAAAAAGCTTGACTTCGGTGCGGTTTTTGTTTTGTGAATAAAGTCGGCTTTCCGGGATAACGCCTACGGAGTAAATCTGACCTGTCATATCGGATGTCCACTAGGTGGCATCGGTTCAGCTTCATTGGACATTGGTTTCCGTAAGGTTTCCGCCGAGGTGCCTCATGACTTACCGTAACGTTAGCCGTCCTGATTCAGGTCAACGCAGGCCGCTCGCGAGCCAGGGTTCACGCGCCTTGATCGCTTTCTCTAGGCGTACCGAGACGGTTTCCCAGTGGATGTTGCGGAAGAAGGCGCCGATATAACTCGCAGCGTCCGCGCCGTAATCCATTTGATAGGAATGCTCGTACATATCCATGACCAAAATCGGCAAAGTGGCGGCGGGCGCGTGCAAGTGGTCGGCTTGCCAATAGTTTTCCAATAGGCCGTGGTGCAGGTTGTAGCCTAAGGTGACCCAGCCGGAGCCGCCGCCTAAGCCCGCGCCCATGCGCTTGAACTCTTTTTCCCATGCCGTTTTTGAACCAAAAGCTTGGGTAAGTGCTTTCTGGGTGGCGGCATCGGCTGGGTCGTGTCCGCCGAGGTTGCCGAAATACATATCGTGCAATACCACCGAACCGGTACGCATCAGGTGTTCGCGTTTCAGGCCGTTGTAAATGAAAGCGGGCGTACCGGTTTCTTCTTGTAGGCCGGCAAGCTTTTGCTTGACCGTGTTCAAGGCATTCACCGAACCGATGTAGTTGTTCTCCCAGTGCGAGCGGATCAGTTTTTCCGATAACCCTTCCAGTTTGGCCGGGTCGAAGGGCAGGGGTTTGGCTTCATGGGTTGCGGCGAAGGCCGGGGCGAACGTAGGGTTCATGGGCGAAGGCTCCTGAGTTTTGGCAAAAAGGGTTTTAGACGTTAAGGCGGCCAGGCCGACGCCGGTGCTGGCCAGTAAAAAGTTGCGGCGGTTAAAGGTGGTCATGGAATTCTCTCGTGGGTTTAGGAAAAATGCGATGGCTCAATGTGCCGTGTTCCCGATCAAAACCGCATCCTTGCAAACAGGGTTCTGGTAGCGATGGAGGTTGATTTGCGTCGTTTGCAACCCAACGTGACGGGGCGGCTATGTGTTGGGTTGTTCAACGGCGGGCAACCCAACCGATGGCTGAAATGACATTTGATGTTTCTCCATTCCAGATTTTTTTGCCCGATTCCATTGCTGCGATTATAGACCAAACAGTGACAGCAGTTCGGGTGAAGTTTTTGCTAGGTTGGCTAACCAACCTACGCTGCCGCAAACCGCAATCACCGTGATGACACCCGCCTTAAACCGGATCAAAGCCAACAACGCGGATAAGCTGATCAGCGCGGATAAGGCATCGAAGTCGCCGGCGAAACCTTCAGGCCAGAACACATGCCAAGCAAAAAACATCGCTAGGTTCAGGATCACGCCGACCACGGCGGCGGTGATGCCGGTCAACGGCGCGGTGAATTTGAGGTTGCCGTGGGTGGATTCGACTAACGGACCGCCCGCTAGGATGAACAAAAAGCTGGGTAGGAACGTGAAATAGGTGACGACGACCGCTGCCGTCGCCCCGGCCAGAAATAATTGCTCGGGGCCGAACAAGGCTTGTGTCCAGCCGGCGATAAAGCCGACGAAGGTGACCACCATAATCAAGGGTCCGGGCGTGGTTTCGCCTAAGGCTAGGGCGTCGATCATTTGGTGCGCGGTCAGCCATTGGTAGTGTTCTACCGCCCCTTGGTAAACATAAGGCAACACGGCGTAGGCCCCGCCGAAAGTCAACAACGCGGCTTTGGTGAAAAACCAGGCCATCTGTGTTAGGGCGCCATCCCAGCCGAAGCGGGCGTATAAGTAGCCTATCGCGGAGCCCCATAATAACAGGCCACTGGCGATCACTTGCGTTAGCCCCCACGGGCTAAAACGGGCGTGGGGCGGTGGCGGGGTGGTGTCGCCGATGAACGCCGGGCCGTAGTCGTGCTGGGCGGAACCATGCCCGCCGCCGACCGCGAACTTTCCCGGCAGCCAGCGTCCGCCCGCCGCACCGAGCAGGGCGGCGCCCAATACGATGAGCGGGAAAGGCGCGTCGAAGGCAAAAATGGCTATGAACGCCAATGCGGCCAGGGTCCACAGCACCGGGTTCTTCAAGGCGCGTGAGCCGATCCGGTAGGCGGCGAACAACACGATGGCGGTGACCGCCGGTTTGATGCCGTAGAGGATGCCGGCGATGACAGGAAGATGGCCGAAAGCGAGGTAAACCCATCCCAAAACAATCAATATCAGCAAGGAGGGCAACACGAACAAGCCGCCTGCAACGATGCCGCCCCAAGTGCCGTGCATTAACCAGCCGATATAAATCGCCAGTTGTTGCGCTTCGGGTCCTGGCAGCAACATGCAATAATTCAGCGCATGCAAGAACCGCTTTTCCGACAGCCAATGCCGTTTTTCGACCAATTCCTGGTGCATGATGGCGATTTGTCCGGCGGGCCCGCCGAAACTGATGAAACCCAGCTTGAGCCAAAAACCGAAGGCTTGCCAAAAATGGATGGTTGCGGGTGGGGCCGGTTCTTGGGTTTTCTGTGTGGGGTTCATGGGTTGTCCGCCTCGTTTGCAAAAGCCGCCAGCAGGCCGTCGAATACGGTGCTGGCGGCGTGGAGTAATTGATCGTCGTCGTTGTGGGCCGCGCTTAATCCGGCCAGTACGGATTCGATACCGCAGGCCTCCGGGGGTTGTAGGCCACCCACATCCAAAAAATGCACTAGGCTGGCCAAACGCTTGAACCCGCCGTGTTCCAGTTGGAAACTGGCCAGCATTGTTTCGAAGCTGGTCAAGCCGTTTACATGGCTAAAGGTTGCGCCATCGAAATCAAAACTTAGCGCATCGGCGGGGCAATCTTCGGGCGCTGTCAGCCACAGCAAGC
>DBNZ01000003.1:3574-10226 GCA_002299495.1 Methylococcaceae bacterium UBA659 | reverse complement strand
CCATTAAGCCGGATGGGATTTACCTAGATTGCACCTTTGGCCGCGGCGGGCATAGCCAGGCCATGCTGGGTCACTTAGGGGCGGCCGGCCGTTTGTTGGCCTTGGACCGGGACCACGCAGCCATAGCTTCCGCTCAAGCCAGTGAGATGCGGCGGGACCTGCGTTTCAGTTTATACCACGCCAGCTTTGACCGGCTGTTAGCCATTGCAAGACCAGCGCAGGTGCTAGAGAAAGTGGATGGCTTATTGCTGGATTTAGGCGTTTCATCGCCCCAATTGGACTGTCCTGAGAGGGGGTTTAGCTTTTTACGGGATGGGCCTTTGGACATGCGGATGGACATCACGGTGGGGCAAAGCGCCAGTTCATGGCTGATGTCCGTTGGCGAACAGGACTTGGTGCGGGTGCTGTACGATTTTGGTGAGGAGCGTTATGCACGGCGCATAGCCAGGGCCATTGCCACGGCCAGGGCGGATGCCCCGATAGCCACCACCAAGCAGTTGGCCGATTTGATTGCGGCCGCCGTGCCCGTTTTTGACAAGCACAAACATCCGGCCACCCGAAGCTTCCAGGCCATCCGAATTGCGGTCAACCAGGAATTGGCACAACTGCAAGCGGTCTTGCCGCAAGCGCTGTCGGTATTGAAACCGGGCGGGCGGTTAGTGGTGATGGCCTTCCATTCGCTGGAAGATCGGGTCGTGAAACGTTTCATCAATGACGAGGCAGGCGCTAAGCATGATCCGGGCAAGCTGCCGGTCAAGCAAGCGGATATCCCAAAAGGTGCGCTGAAAAAAGTGGGCAAGGCCATCAAGCCGGGCGCTGCGGAGATGGCGGCTAATCCAAGGGCGAGAAGCGCGGTGATGCGGGTTGCGGAGAAGGTTTGAATGGCAACGCTGAAAATGATGGCGATGGCTGTGTTGGTGGCGGCATTAGTGGGTTCGGCCTTGGCCGTGGTCTATTGCAAATACCAAACCCGCCAGTTGTTCAAGGCCATCCAAGAACAAGAAAACCAGTTAGGCCACTATGAAGTGGAGTGGGGGCAGTTGCAAATCGAATTGACCCGGTTGTTGGCGCAAAACAATATCGAAACGGCGGCGAAAGTCCAGTTAGGGATGGTGCCGCCTGTACGCGAAAAAATTATCTATTTAGAGCCATAAATGATTGACTTTAGATTAAAACGAGGCAGCCGTGAAATACCTGGCGATTATTCCAAACGCAGGAAAGTGCTGCTGGTGTTTATGTCGTTATGCGCGTTCGCCTTGGTGGGCCGGGCGGCTTATCTACAAGTTGTCAGCAAGGGATTTCTGGAAAAGCAAGGCGATATGCGGCATATCGATGTGCTGGTGACGCCCGCCTATCGGGGCATGATCGTCGACCGCAATGGCGAGCCCTTAGCGGTCAGTGCACCCGTTGATACGATCACGGTAAACCCTAGGTTATTGCAGCAGGTTGATATCAGGGAATTGGCCAAAAAGGAACTGGAATTGCGTAAGCAATGGCGCGTTAAAAAGCTGGATGAGCGCCAAAAACAACAAGCGGTCGCCCTATGCCGTGAAGAAAAAATGGCGGCCATTGCCGAAATGGAAAAAATTTTAGGGTTGCCACCAGGCAAGGTCAGCCATTGGGTGAATCAGGAAAAACCAAAAGGTTTCGCCTATGTGGCCCGGCAAATCCCCCCCAACGAAGCGGCACGAGTGCGGGAGCTGAAACTGGCGGGTGTGGATATCCTGCGTGAGTTCAAGCGCTTTTATCCCGCTAGCGAGGTGTCGGCGCACCTGGTGGGCTTCACCGATAAGCAAGATAAAGGCCAAGAGGGTTTGGAAGCCATTTATGAGTCATCCTTAAAAGGCATTCCCGGCAAGAAAACTGTGCTCAAAGATGGCTCAGGCAACGTCATTGCCGACCTCAAAAACATTCAAGAACCGGTCAATGGCAAAACCCTGCAATTAAGCATAGACCAGCGTTTGCAGTACCTGGCTTATCGGGAGTTGCAACAGGCCGTCACCGAGCACCAGGCCAAATCAGGGGTGTTGGTGATGTTGGATGCCAAAAACGGGGAAATCTTGGCGGTGGCCAACCAACCTTCGTTTAACCCGAACAACCGCGCTGAGTTAATAGAAGGCCGGTACCGGAACCGGGCGTTCACGGAGGTGTATGAGCCGGGTTCGACGGTGAAGCCGTTGGTGGTGGCGGCCGGTTTGGAGGGCGGTTACGTTAAGCCTAACGACGTGTTCTATACCCGCGGGGTGTTTCCTGTGGGCGGCCATGTGGTCAGGGATGTCCATAATTACGGCACCTTGGATTTGACTCATGTCATCAAAAAATCCAGCAATATCGCCGTCGCCCAGATGTCGTTGCGGATGCCGCCAAAATATTTGTGGAGTTTTTACAAAAACTTAGGCTTTGGCGCCTTCGCCAATGTCGGCTTTCCCCACGAAGCTAAGGGCGGCATATTGGATTACCGCCGTTGGCGTGACTTTGACCGCGCCGTGGTGGCGTTTGGTTATAGCTTTAACGCCTCGGCCTTGCAATTGGCGAGGGCTTATACCGCATTGGCCGACGACGGCATCCTGCATTCGGTCAGCCTGTTGAAACGCGACGCGGACCCGGACGCTAAACGGGTGTTTTCGGCCAAAACCGCCAAAAGGGTGCGGGCCATGATGGAGACAGTGATCAGCAAGGACGGCACGGCTTACCAAGCTAAGGTCGATGGTTACAGCGTGGCTGGCAAGACCGGCACGGTGAAGAAATCGGCCGGACGCAGTGGCTATGCCGACAAAAAATATTTTTCCGTTTTCGCCGGCATCGCCCCCGCCAAAAACCCTAGGTTGGTGATGGTGGTGATTGTCGACGAACCTTCAGCCGGCAAATACTACGGCGGTTTGGTATCGGCACCGGTGTTTTCAAAAGTGATGGCTGGTGCCTTAAGGGCTATGGATATCCCACCCGACCAAGAGGAAACCATGCCGGTTTTACTGACCCAAAAAGTGCCTTGATGCAACTGGCTACGTTATTGTCGGCATGGATAGCGGAACCGGACAGGATAAAGATTCAAGACTGCGCGGTCACCGGCCTGCAATTGGACAGCCGGAAATTGCTGCCGGGCAATCTTTTTCTGGCCGTGCCCGGCACCCGCCAGCACGGTTTGGCACATGCCCGGCAGGCGCTGGCCAATGGCGCGGTGGCCGTAGCTTACGATCCGGTCGGATGGCATGAACCGCCGCCCGCCCAGATTGACGGCATGGCGTTATTGCCCATCGCAGGCTTAGCCGAGAAAGCCGGGGACATAGCGGCGCGGTTTTATGGCAACCCTAGCCAGGACATGGTCGTCATCGGCATCACCGGCACCAACGGCAAGACCTCATGCAGCCATTATCTGGCCCAGTTGTTAGAGGGGTGCGGGGTGATCGGCACCTTGGGTTGGGGTATGCCGGGTCGCTTGGCACCGACGCTCAACACCACGCCGGACGCGGTCTCGGTGCAGGCCATGTTGGCGGCCATGAAGGCGCAAGGCTTACGGTCAGTGGCAATGGAGGCTTCCTCGCATGGTTTGGATCAGGGCCGGGTCAATGGCATCCAGTTTCAGGGCGCGGTTTTCACCAATATCAGCCGCGACCATTTGGATTATCACGCCGACATGAATGCTTATGTGCAAGCCAAGTTGCAATTGTTGGCGGGGTCGGGTCTGGCCTTCACCGTGGTCAACCTCGACGATGCGTATGGCGCAACAGTCCGCAATGCGGCACCGCACGGGGTGGCTATTTGGGGCGTTAGCCGAACCGGGGTCTGCAATGCTGGCGGGGAAACCATACACGCGAAGCTGTTGCGGCATCTGCCTGAAGGCTTGGAGTTGGCCATTGCTTGGCGACAACAGAAACAGGTGGTGACGTTGCCGTTGTATGGCGATTTTAATAGTGACAATGCCTTGCTGGTTTTGGCGGTGCTGCTGGCGTTAGGTGGCGACTTTACCGAATCCGTGCGGAAACTGAGCCATTTAACCGCAGTGCCGGGGCGCATGCAGCGTTTTGGCGGCGGTTCCCAGCCCTTGGTTTTTGTCGATTACGCCCATAGCCCCGATGCCATGGAAAAGGTGTTGGCCAGCGTCCGTAGGCATTGCCAAGGCCAGCTCTGGGTGGTGTTCGGCTGTGGCGGCGAGCGCGATGTCGGGAAACGTCCGCTGATGCGGCAGGCGGCGGAAAGCTTGGCCGATAGGGTCGTGGTCACCGACGACAATCCCCGCTGTGAAAACAGTATGGCAATCATCAACCAGATTATGGCGGGTGGTCATGCTAGCAAGGTGCAAGTCATAGCCGACCGGCAAGAAGCCATTGCAGATGTCATCGCTAGAGCGGAAACCGATGATTGTGTGGTCATTGCCGGTAAAGGCCATGAAGATTATCAAGAAATTAACGGCGAAAAAATTCCGTTCCGCGACCAATGGGTGGTCGCAGATGCGTTAACTAAGAGAACTTAAGGCCATGCAGTTATTGCTATCTGAAATTGCCGAATGTGTTGGCGGGCGTTTGACCGGGGCGGATGCCGCAGTCGGGTCGGTCAGCATCGACACCCGAACCCTACAGCCTGGGCAATTGTATGTGGCGATCAAGGGCGAACGCTTTGACGGCAATGACTTTGTGGAATTGGCCGCACAGGCGGGGGCAGGGGCGGCGATTGTCCATGACGGCGTGACCACCGCTACGCTCCCGACGGTGAGCGTAGCCGACACTCGTCTGGCTCTGGCGGAATTGGCCGGTTGTTGGCGCCGCCGTTGTCCGGCCAAAGTGGTCGGAGTCACCGGCAGCAACGGCAAGACCACGGTCAAGGAAATGTTGGCGGCTATTTTAGGTGTCGCCGGGGAGGTGTGGTATACCCAGGGTAACCTCAACAACGACATCGGCGTACCGTTGACGCTGTTGCGTCTGGACGCACGACACCGCTATGCCGTCATCGAGATGGGCGCTAACCATGCGGGTGAAATCGCTTACACCAGCCGTTACGTGCAAGCCGACGTGGTGGTGCTGAACAACGCGGGTCCCGCGCATATTGAGGGTTTCGGTAGCGTGGCAGGGGTGGCCAAAGCCAAAGGCGAAATTATCGAAACTTTAGGGGTTGGCGGCGTCGCCATTCTTAACCGTGACGACCCGTTTTTCGATGCCTGGCTGGGTCTGGCGGATAGCCGCAAGACCCTTTCGTTTGGCCTTGACCCTAAAGCCGATGTCCGCGCCGAGTCCATTCATGGCCAAGTGTCAGACCAAGGTTTCCGCACCCTGTTTCAGTTACAAACCCAGGCGGGCGGGATCGAAATCGCCTTGCCGTTGGCGGGCAAACACAATGTCCGCAACGCCCTAGCCGCCAGTGCCGCCGCGTTAGCTTTAGGGCTTGAGTTAAGCCAAATCGCCGCAGGTCTGGCGCGAGTCAAACCGGTGCCAGGTCGTTTGCAGCCGTTGGCGGGCAGGTACGGCAACTTGGTCATTGACGACACTTACAACGGCAATGCCGCCTCCCTGCAAGCAGGTCTGGACGTGTTGATGGGGTTGCCGGGCAAACCCTGGCTGGCGTTGGGCGCGTTTGGCGAATTAGGCCCTGATAGCCCTAAGTCGCACCATCGGATGGGTGCGGCCATCAAAGCCTGCGGCGTGCAGCGTTTGTTCGCTTTTGGCGATGACTGTCGGCACACCGTACAAGCTTTTGGCCAGGGGGCGGAGTTTTTTGCCGACCAAGACGCATTGATAAATGCGTTAAAACAACAACTCACCGGCCAAGAAACGCTCTTGGTCAAAGGCTCCAGGGCAAGGCGTATGGAAAATGTGGTTGCCGCCCTAGTGGATAATGATAGGAACTAAAGCATGTTACTTTATTTGGCTGATTATCTGGCGACTTTCAACGGGGCATTCAGAGTGTTCCATTACCTGACCCTACGCGCCATTTTGGGAGTGCTCACGTCGCTGGCCATCTGCTTCATGGTCGGGCCTTGGTTGATCGCCAAATTGCGCGGCAACAACATTGGCCAGAGCATCCGCGAGTTAGGCCCTGAATCGCATTACATCAAGGCAGGTACGCCCACCATGGGCGGTGCCATGATCTTGGTGGCGATAGCCGTCAGCACCTTGCTCTGGGCGGATCTGGCCAACCGCTATATCTGGGTGATCCTGCTGGTGACCTTAGGTTTCGGCGTCATCGGCTTTATCGACGATTACCGTAAAGTGATCAAGCGCAACAGCGACGGCCTGTCGGCTAAGGCCAAATATGTCGGCCAATCCATCGTCGGTTTTGTCGCGGCGGTGTTTTTGTACCTGAGCGCGACAGAGTCGGCCGAAACCCAGTTATTCCTGCCGTTTTTTAAAGATTTCATGCTCAATCTGGGCTGGTTTTATATCGTTTTGACTTATTTCGTCGTCGTCGGCACCAGCAATGCGGTCAATTTGACCGATGGTTTGGACGGCCTGGCCATCATGCCTACGGTGATGGTGGCGTGTGGCTTGGCGGTATTCGCCTATTTGTCCGGCCACGCCGAATTTGCCAGTTATTTGGCCATCCCCTTTATCCCTAATGCCGGTGAATTGGTGGTGTTTTGCGCCGCCTTGGTCGGCGCAGGTTTGGGTTTTTTATGGTTCAACACCTATCCGGCCATGGTGTTCATGGGCGATGTCGGCGC
>DBNZ01000003.1:0-3175 GCA_002299495.1 Methylococcaceae bacterium UBA659 | reverse complement strand
ATGGGCGGGGTGTTCGTGATGGAAACGCTTTCGGTGATTATCCAGGTGGCCTCGTTCAAGGCCACCGGCAAGCGGGTGTTCAAGATGGCGCCCATCCATCACCATTTTGAACTGAAAGGCTGGCCAGAACCGCGGGTGATCGTGCGGTTTTGGATTATCACCGTGATTTTGGTGTTGGTTGGCTTGGCCACCTTGAAGTTGAGATAAGCCATGGACAAAACCGCTACCTTGACATGTTTGGCAAGCCAACTGGGATTAGAACCCACATCGGCCAAGATTCTGGTGGTAGGTATGGGCGGCACCGGTTTGTCGGTCGGCTTATTTTTACGGCGATTGGGTTTCCAGTTTGCGGTCACCGATAGCCGGGCTAAGCCCCCGCTATTGGATGAAGTGATGCAAATGATGCCTGATACCCCGATTTTCACCGGTGGCTTTGACCACGACGCCTTTAAAGTGGCCACGCATTTGGTGGTCAGCCCCGGTTTGTCGCTGAATGAAATGGCCATCCGCAAGGCCGTGGCCAGTGGCGCAAAAATTATCGGCGACATTGATCTGTTCGCCTGTGCGGTGACGGCACCCATCATTGCCATAACCGGTTCCAACGGCAAAAGCACGGTCACCACCATGGTCGGGGAAATGGCTAAGGCGGCCGGTGTCAAGGTCGCGGTCGGCGGTAATTTAGGGGAGCCCGCGTTGTGTTTGTTGGATCAGGAAGCCGATATGTATGTGCTGGAGTTGTCCAGTTTTCAATTGGAACGGACGACGGTGTTAACAGCCGCCGCCGCCACCGTTTTGAACATCAGCGCCGACCATTTGGACAGGTACGCCGATTTAGCCGCATACGCCAGGGAAAAGCGGCGTATTTTTCGGGACGCGGGGACGATGGTCATCAATTTGGACGACCCTTGTGTGCAAGCGATGCAAGAAGCGGGCAGGAAAACCTTGACCTTTTCGATAAAAGGCCCAGCCGATTTCCATTTGAGCCAGCAAGCAGGGGTGGAATACTTGATGTGCCATGACCGCCCGTTGCTGCCATTGGCGGCGGTGCCGCTGGAAGGCCGCCACAATGCCGCCAACGCCTTGGCGGCCATGGCTTTAGGTCACGCCTTGGGGTTTGATTTTGGCGCCATGTGCCGGGCAGTGAAACAATTTAAGGGCCTGGAACACCGCATGCAGCGGGTGGCCGAGATTCGCGGCGTGGCCTGGGTCAACGACTCTAAGGCCACCAACATCGGGGCTTGTGTCGCCGCCCTTGAAGGCTATGATCGCAAAGTGGTCTTGATAGCCGGTGGCGACGCTAAGGGCGCGGACATGAGTGAATTGGCGCCCGCCATTGTGGCGAAGGCTAAGGCGGTGGTGATCATGGGCAAAGACGGCCCGTTGATCGGGCAGGCCTTGACTGGCAGCGGCGTCCCGGTTCATTTGGCCGCCAATATGGCGCAAGCGGTGCAGAAAGCCGCCAACCTGGCCGAGCCAGGGGATACGGTGTTGTTGTCGCCGGCTTGCGCCAGTTTGGATCAGTACAAAAATTACCAGGACCGCGGTCATAAGTTCTGCAAAGCCGTGTTGGGGTTAACGCCATGAACGCAAAAAAGAAAACCTTGAAGACAGATTACTTCCATTATGATCCCTTGCTGGTGGCCAGCAGCTTGGCCTTGTTGCTGATCGGTTATGTGATGGTGGTTTCGTCGTCGTTGCATTTGTTCAGTCCAGATAAAGGCGGCCATTTTTGGGATTATCCGCTCAAGCAATTCCTGCACATCCTGCTAGGGGTCGCCCTAGCGAAAGGGGTGAGCCTCATCCCGTTGCGAGTTTGGCAAAAATTAGGGCCGATTCTGTTTGTCGCCAGCGTCTTGTTGTTGATGCTGGTGCTGATACCTGGCTTCGGCAAGACCGTCAATGGCAGCACCCGTTGGTTGTTTATCGCCGGAATAGGCATACAAGTGTCCGAGGCTCTAAAGTTTGCGGCGGTCATTTACATGGCCGGCTACGTTAACCGCCACCATCAATCCTTGCGCGAGTCGGCGTTTGGTTTGTTCAAACCGTTGCTGTTGTTTTCGGTCGCCAGCATGCTGCTGCTGTTGGAGCCGGATTTCGGTTCCGCCGTGGTGGTGCTGATGATCGCCATGGGCATCATGTTTTTAGCGGGCGCCAAATTGTCCCACTTTACCTTGTTGTTCACCTTGGTGCTGGCGTTGGCGGCGCTACTGGTCATCGTCGAGCCGTACCGTATGAAGCGGGTGGTTGGATTCATGGATCCATTTGCTAATCCGCTGGGCGAAGGCTACCAACTGAGCAACGCGCTGATTTGTTTTGGTGATGGCGGTATTTTGGGAAAGGGATTGGGTAACGGCATCCAAAAACTGTCCTATTTGCCCGAAGCGCATACCGATTTTCTGTTTTCAGTGATTGCCGAGGAACTGGGTTTGATTGGGGTGGCGCTGGTCATTGCGCTGTTTTCCACCCTAGTCTGGCGGGCGTTCCAGATGGCCGAACGGGCGGAGAAAACCGGTGAAAAATTTGCTGCTTACTTGGCTTATGGCCTAGGCGTTTGGTTTGGTTTCCAGGCTTTCGTCAACATGGGGGTCAACATGGGCATGCTGCCCACCAAGGGATTGACCTTGCCGTTGATGAGTTACGGCGGCGGCAGCATGATCATCATGTGCTGTGCGGTCGGTTTGTTGTTCCGGGTCTACAGCGAGGTCACCGAAATCAACGCCAGCAACGTGCCAGAGCCTAAAGTTCGGGCCAAGCGGGTGTCACATGCCTAAACGCATCGTGATTATGGCCGGCGGCACTGGCGGACATGTGTTTCCGGCGCTGGCGGTGGCCCAGGAAATGGTGGCCCAAGGTTGGGAAGTCAGTTGGCTGGGCACCAAAACAGGGTTGGAGGCCAAAGTGGCGCCGGCCAACGGCATCGCCATTGATTGGTTATCGGTGACGGGTCTGCGCGGCAAGGGTTTGTGGGCGAAAGTTTCCGCCGTGTTCAAATTACTACCAGCCTGCGGCCAGGCCTTTTTGATCCTGCTGCGGCGCCAACCGCAGGTGGTGTTGGGCATGGGCGGTTTTGCCGCTGGGCCGGGCGGTTTGATGGCGAAGGTGTTGGGCATACCGTTGGTAATCCACGAACAAAACCGCATCCCGGGCACCACCAACCGGCTGTTGGCAAAATGGG
>DBNZ01000098.1 GCA_002299495.1 Methylococcaceae bacterium UBA659 | reverse complement strand
GGCACAGCCAAACGCCATTACGAAGATTACCATTGCTTGGTAAGTTAAGATTTTTTTGACAGTGGACAAAACCCTATCCGTCACCTGCATCCCCGGATTTAAAAGCTGTGCGATTATAGCCACCCCACTGGCCTAAATCAAGGCAGAATAACCCAATATCACTAAATATAGAATCGTTTGGAAATAACCTTGCCGTCACAGGAAAAATCGGAGAGGGTTTTACGGAGCTAAAATAACCAATTGATAAAAAAAGATTTTGCCAATCCAATCAGGCGACTGAACGGATTGACGAAACCTCCTGTTTCATATGTTTTGCTTTCCTGTCATACGTTTTTTTATGACAAAAAGCACGGGATTTGTTGAACTTATGAGCATACTTCGCCACAGGGTTTTGGATGGCAGGATTATCCACCCGAATGGTAATTTTACGTTTTTTCATGATTTACCTATAAAATGCCGACTGGAAAAACAATATAGACTAATCGAACGATTGTGAAATTCAAAAAAGATTTTGATGTGATTGTGGTGGGCGGCGGCCATGCCGGGACTGAAGCCGCCCTGGCTGCGGCTCGATGCGGCGCCCAAACTTTGTTGCTGACGCAAAACCTGGACACCCTAGGCCAAATGAGCTGTAACCCCGCGATTGGCGGAATCGGCAAAGGCCACTTGGTGAAAGAAATCGACGCCTTAGGCGGCATCATGGCCCAGGCAACGGATCTGGCGGGCATCCAATTCCGCATACTTAATGCCAGCAAAGGCGCGGCAGTGCGCGCCACCCGCGCCCAGGCCGACCGTAAGCTTTATAAACAAGCGATCCGTTACGCCCTTGAAAACCAGCCGAACCTGTCCTTGTTCCAGCAAACCGCCGCTGACATCATCATCGCGGGGGAACACGCAGTAGGCGTCAAGACTTTGATTGGCGTAGAATTCATGACCAAGACCGTGGTATTGACGGCCGGGACTTTTCTGGCCGGAAAAATTCACATTGGCCTACAAAACTACAGCGGCGGACGTGCGGGCGACCCCGCCTCCGTGGCTTTGGCAGACCGCTTGCGGGAACTGCCGTTACGGATTAACCGCCTGAAAACCGGCACGCCGCCGCGCATAGATGGCCGCACCATCCATTTCAGAAAACTGGAAATCCAGCACGGCGATGAGCCGTTGCCGGTGTTTTCGTTTATGGGAAACCGTGGACAACACCCTCGGCAAATCCCCTGTTATATCACCCGGACAACGCCCAAAACCCACGACATCATCCGTGCAGGACTGGACCGTTCGCCCATGTATTCCGGCGTCATTGAAGGCATAGGGCCACGTTATTGCCCGTCTATTGAGGACAAAGTCGTCCGCTTCGCCGACCGCGACAGCCATCAGATTTTCATTGAACCGGAGGGTCTGGACACCCATGAAATCTATCCGAACGGCATTTCCACCAGCCTGCCCTTTGATGTGCAATACGATTTTGTGCGCTCCATGCCCGGTTTTGCACAAGCCGAAATCATCCGTCCGGGTTATGCCATCGAATACGATTTTTTCGATCCGCGTGACCTTAAATCATCATTGGAAAACAAGCACCTGAAAGGCTTGTTTTTTGCCGGCCAAATCAATGGCACCACCGGCTACGAAGAAGCCGCGGCCCAAGGGCTGGTTGCAGGCCTGAACGCGGCCCGGATGGCGCAAGGGCTGGACAGTTGGAGTCCTAGACGCGATGAGGCGTATATTGGCGTGATGATTGATGACCTGATCACCCGAGGCACCCAAGAACCTTACCGCATGTTCACCAGCCGCGCCGAATACCGTTTGATTTTACGCGAAGACAACGCCGACCTGCGATTGACCGAAAAAGGCCGGGAATTGGGCTTGGTCGATGATGATCGTTGGCGGGCTTTCGAGACCAAGCGCGAAGGTATCGCCCGGTTACAAAGGCAATTGAAAAAAACCTGGGTCAGGTTAGGCGGCCCCGAAGCCTTGCAGGTCGAAACCTTTTGGGGCAAGCCCCTGTTAAAAGAATCGAACCTTGAAGACTTGCTGCGAAGGCCGGAAGTGGACATCCAACGGGCATTTGCTTTTTTAGAAAATGCCGCCGACATCCCGGAAGCCGTGAGCCAACAAGTGGAAATCCAAGCCAAATATGCCGGTTACATCAGCAGGCAGCAAAATGACATAGACAAATCTTCCCGCCACGATCACTTACGCCTCCCCGAAGCGATTGATTACAAGGCTATTCCAGGATTATCCAACGAAGTCAGCGAAAAACTTAGGCTGAACCGACCGGAAACCTTAGGTCAAGCCTCCAGGATGCCAGGCATAACCCCGGCGGCCATTTCTTTGTTGTTGGTTTACCTCAAGAAAAAATCCGCATAAATGGACGCCACGCTCCAAGCCAAACTCAGTATTGGACTAAACCGCCTTGACTTGCCCCTAAACCCGCCACAAATCCAGCAACTGGTTGGCTTTATCAAGCTGATAGCGAAATGGAACAAAACCTACAATTTGACTTCCATCCGCGACCCTGAAGCAATGACCAACCTGCATATCCTAGACAGTTTGGCCATAGCGCCCTTTGTCCAGGGCCAGCGGATTATTGACGTCGGCACCGGCGCCGGTATTCCTGGCATTCCCTTAGCCATTGCCTTACCTGACAAAGATTTCATCCTGTTGGACTGCAACGCCAAAAAAACCCGCTTCGTACAACAAGCGATCCTTGAGCTTAAATTACCGAATGCTGCCATTTGCCACCAACGGGCTGAAAATTACCATCCAGACCCGCTTTTTGATACGGCCCTAACCCGCGCTTTTGCCAGCTTGGCTGACATCATCGCCTTGACCGCCCATCTTACCCATCAAAATGGCATAATGCTGGCTATGAAGGGACAGCATCCAGAACTTGAACTAGCGACAGTCGGCGGCCACTTTAAGGCGGACATCATCCCGATTGCCGTACCTGGGTGCACTGCCCAACGGTGTTTAGTCAAATTAACCGCATCCACAGAGAGGTAAACCCGTGGGAAAAATTATTGCCGTCACCAACCAAAAAGGCGGCGTAGGAAAAACCACGACCAGCGTCAACCTGGCCGCATCGCTGGCTTCACTCCAGTGCCGGGTGCTTTTAGTTGACCTAGACCCGCAAGGGAACGCGGCCATGGGCTGCGGCGTGGACAAAGAAATCATCCGTTATTCCGGCTACGACTTAATGATGGCCGAGGCGCCTGCCTCAGAAACCATTATTGACCTAGCCGACTTAGGATTTGCCATCATCCCGGGCAATTCCGACCTGACTGCGGCCGAAGTGCAACTGATGAAAGCTGACCGCAAGGAACAACGGTTACGCGACGCCTTGTTGCCCATCCAGCAGGATTACGACTACATATTGATTGACTGCCCACCCTCCTTGAATATGCTAACCTTGAACGCCATGGTCGCGGCCCACAGCTTATTGATCCCGATGCAATGCGAATACTATGCCCTAGAAGGGTTATCGGCGCTTATGTCCACCTTGAAAAATATTCAGGACACGGTCAACCCGACCTTAGGCCTAGAAGGCATCTTGCGGACCATGTTTGACGACAGAAACCGGCTGACCAAAGATGTTTCCGAACAGTTAATCCGTTATTTTGGCGACAAAGTTTTCCTGACCTGCATACCCAGGAATATCCGCCTAGCGGAAGCCCCCAGCCACGGCCTACCCGCGCTCAACTACGACAAATCTTCAAAGGGGGCGACATCGTATTTGGCATTGGCCAAAGAACTGCTTAACAACGGACAAGGCCGGGCATGAAAGCCCAAAAACGTGGATTGGGGCGGGGGCTTGAAGTCTTGCTGGCCGAACCGTCGGAAACCCAAAAACTCAGCCCCACATCCGGAGCGGCGCGAGCGAATGGCCTGGACAGGGAAGCATACCTCGCATTGATGGATGAAGCCGTCAATTTAAAAATCTTGCTGGATGAGCTGGCCGGGTTGCTCGGTAAAAATGGCGCCCGATAGCGTTATAGTGCATACATTCCGGGTAACCTTTTCAACCTAACAGACAACAAAACATGGCGACACCAAAACGAGGCTTGGGGCGAGGGCTTGACGCATTGTTAGGCGATGTCACGGAAAAACAGGAAAAACAGGAAAAACAGAAAGCCCAAAGCCTACCCATAGAACTCTTGCAACGCGGCAAATACCAACCGCGTAAAGACATAGACCCGGAAAAATTGCAGGAACTGGCCGATTCCATCAAGGCACAAGGCATTATCCAACCGATCATCGTCCGTCAAATCGAAGCCGGAAAATACGAGATCGTAGCCGGCGAACGGCGTTGGCGTGCGGCGCAAATGGTGGGTTTGCAAGACGTGCCGGTGGTCATCAAAGACCTCGACGACCGCACCACGATGGCGCAGACCCTGATTGAAAATATCCAACGCGAAGACCTAAACCCGTTGGAAGAAGCAGAAGCGTTGCGGCGCTTGCTGGACGAATTTGCCATGACCCATCAAGAAATCGCCGTAGCGGTCGGCAAGTCACGCACCACCATCACCAATTTGCTGCGCCTGATCGACCTGCAAACAGAAGTAAAAAAGCTGTTGTTGACCCGGCAATTGGAATTAGGCCATGCCAAGGTGTTGCTAGGGCTTGAGGGCTTACCACAAGTCCACGCCGCCAAAAAAATCGCCAAAGAAAACCTTTCCGTCCGCGCCGCAGAACGCTTAGTCAAAGAACTGCAAGCGGGACCAAAAACAAAACCCATCCACATCATCGACCCGGACACGCTAAGGCTGCAAGATGATTTGACCAGCCGACTGGGGGCAAAAGTGGTCATTGACCATAAAAGCAACGGCGGCGGCAACCTCATCATCAGCTATTCCAATCTTGAAGAATTGGACGGCATCATCGGGTTAATTAAATAACCTTAGGACACCCGAACACACCCATCTTGTATCTAAATGCCTATGAACCCCAACCACTGCCTTATCCGACGCATTGCCATCACCCCGGGCGAACCCGCAGGTATTGGCCCGGACCTGTGCGTCCAACTGATCCAGCAACATCTTCCGTGTGAGCTAGTCATCATCGCCAGCCCGGAATTGCTGGAGCAACGCGCCCTTGAATTAGGACTGCCGATTGAAATCCGATGGTTTGACGCCGACCAAGCGCCCGAACTCCAACCTGCCGGGCATGTCAAGGTGCTGCCGGTAGAACTGGCCGAGCCGGTGCAATGCGGAAAATTGAACCCGGCGAACAGCCGTTATGTACTAAAAACCATCACCAAAGCGGCCAAAGGCTGCCTGGACGGCCTATTTTCGGCCATGGTCACCGCCCCCGTCCATAAAGGCGTCATCAATGACGCCGGCCTGCCCTTCAGCGGCCATACCGAATTCATTGCCGAGCTGACCGGCGGCCATCCGGTCATGATGCTAGCGACCGCAGGGCTTAGGGTCGCCCTAGTCACCAACCACTTACCCCTAGTGGAGGTCAGCCCGGCGCTTAACCACAATCGCTTGCGTTCAGTCATACGCATTTTAGAGCAAGATTTACGCACACATTTCCAATGCGAAAAACCCAAGATAGTGGTTTGCGGGCTTAACCCCCACGCCGGTGAAGGCGGCCATCTTGGCAGGGAAGAAATTGAGGTCATCACCCCCGTGCTGGAAAGCTTCCGCAGCCAAGGCATGGATATTATCGGCCCGTTGCCCGCCGACACCGTGTTTACGCCAAAATACCTGAAAACCGCCGACGCCGTCTTGGCCATGTACCATGACCAAGGCTTGCCGGTGATTAAATACAAAGGTTTCGGCCAAGCGGTCAACATCACATTAGGGTTGCCGATCATCCGCACCTCGGTAGACCACGGCACCGCGTTAAGCCTGGCCGGAAGCGGCCAAGCCGACATTGGCAGCCTGACCGTCGCGTTGCAAACGGCGCTCACCATGTCCGCCAGCACTACCCAGCACCATGCGGCATAACCCGCGCAAACGCTTCGGGCAAAATTTTTTGCATGACCGCTCGGTCATTGCCCATATTCTGGCCAGTGCCCAAATCAATAAGGGCGAGCATTGGTTGGAAATTGGCCCGGGCTTAGGCGCATTGACCGAACCTTTATTGAATAGCGGAGTGAAACTGGATGTGCTTGAGTTAGACCGCGATCTAGTGGCCTATCTGCAAAATAAATTTGCCCAGCAAAGCAATTTGACTATCCATAGCGGCGATGCCTTACGTTTCGATTACGCTTCCCTTATCCATTCAGCGACAGAAAAACTCCGCGTCATCGGCAACCTGCCCTACAACATCTCCACCCCGTTAATGTTCCATCTGCTGGAAAGTGCCGGGATGATTGCCGATATGCACTTCATGTTGCAAAAAGAGCTGGTGGACCGGATTTGCGCCCCGCCCGGCAACAAACAATACGGTCGCCTCAGCGTGATGATGCAGTACCACTGCGCGACCGAATGGTTGTTTGACGTGCCGCCGGAAAGCTTCGACCCGGCCCCGAAAGTGACCTCCGCCATCATCAGGCTAACCCCTTATTCGAAGCCACCCGTCGTCGTCAACGATGTCAAAAAGCTTAACCGGCTGGTCACCGAAGCCTTCTCGCAACGCCGCAAAACCCTACGCAACGCCCTAAAAAACCTCATCAGCGAACCGCAATGGCTCGCAGCGCAAATAAACCCTAGCGCACGAGCAGAGACGCTGGCATTAAGCGATTTTGCCAAACTGAGCAACCTTCTGTGACCGCATGAAACCTGCAAAATAAAGCCTGTTTTTTTGGTGTTGGTCAGATTCTAACGAGTTAGAATCGCAGGAGCACCCGGCTTTTGTGTCAGGTTTTTTTGACAAAGTCTGCTGGTACGCACAGCGTACCGTTTTGTTGCAGGTCTCCCTCACCGAGTAGTAGATACAAGCCCGGATGAAGCGGGTGCACCTAATGGCATAAAGAATCCGGGATTTTCCTGGCTTCGACAACCCCGCTACTTGCCGGTCAACCTATACCTGAGGAATCCAAGGCACGCCTTAGGCTCCTCTCCCGCGTTAGGACGCCGCGCCAACCCGACCGGCGCACTTTTTTCACCGCAACACCGTAAAACCGGCGAATGCCGCCCCCGCCTCCGGCAAGGCGATGGTTTCCACATGCTCTACCCGCGCCGCAGGCGGCCCTTGGCGGCAGCATGCTATCAACCTGTGCAAAGCCTCTTGCTGAGCCTCGGCCATAATTTCCACACTGCCGTCGGGCAAGTTCCTGACCGTACCGTTAATGCCCAATTGGCCAGCCTGCTCGGCGGTAAAGGCGCGGTAACAAACGCCTTGCACCCGGCCTGAAACGATAATTTTTAGCCTAGGCATGGCTAATTCTCCAGCAATAATGGATTTTTGGGTCGCGGGCGAAATCTTCCGGGATGGTTTGCGCCGTGATGTCTTCGGCGTTCAAGCCGGGCAATGCCGCAGCATCAAACCGGAAGCGCCGAAAATTGGTGGAAAAATACAACACGCCGTCTGCCGCCAATAACTGAGCGGCGTTTGCGATCAGCCGGACATGGTCGTTTTGAATGTCGAACACGCCGTCCATGCGCTTGGAATTGGAGAAGGTCGGCGGGTCTAGGAAAATTAAATCGTATTCCCTAGGACAAGGCCGCCGGGCTTCGGTCTCCAGCCACTCCAAGCAATCGGCTTGGATAAATTCGTGTGCGCCGGAGACCGCGTTCAACGCTAGGTTCTTTTGCGCCCAATGGATGTAAGTGTGAGACATATCCACCGTGGTGCTGGCGTTGGCGCCGCCGACGGCGGCATGGACGGTGGCACCGCCGGTGTAGGCGAACAGGTTCAAAAAACGTCTGCCTTTGGCTTGCCGTTGGATTTGCAAACGCATGGGCCTATGGTCTAGGAACAACCCGGTATCCAGGTAATCCTCGAAATTGACCAGCAGCTTGCAGCCGCCTTCTTCGACCATGTGGAAATGGCCGCTTTCGCCTTGTTTTTCGTATTGTTCGGTGTTGCGTTGGCGTTTTCGGATCTTCAAGAACACTTGTTCACGCGGCACCCTCAAAGCCTCTGGCAATTCCGCTAACAGCGCGGCCAAACGCTGGTCGGCCTGGTGCGGGTTGATGGTTTTCGGCGGTGCGTATTCTTGCACGTTGACCCAAGTCTGTTCGCCTTGGTAAAGGTCGACGGCCACGCTGTATTCCGGCAAGTCGGCATCATAAATGCGATAGCAGGCGATGCGATTTTGCTTAGCCCATTTTTCCAGTTTTTTCAGGTTCTTTTTGATCCGGTTAGCAAACATGGGCGCTGTTTCAGGCGCTAGGCTATGGTCTGGATTGGTTTCCGCTAGCCTCGCCATGCGTTCCCCTGGGCTTTTGGCGTGCGGCACGAAAAACGCGGCTTCGTTGATGTTCATCCTAAGTAACTGGCATGCCATCGCACCGTTAAAAAACGGCGTAGGCTTTTGCGAACGAATGCCCAAACGGAAGCCTAATTCGGAATCGCTGACGATCATCGCCGCTTGCCAACCTTGGAAACGCTCCTTGAGGATGTCGCCGAAACGGCGGTACAGCGCGGCGGTTTCCGCCTCGTCGCCCATGCGTTCGCCATAAGGCGGGTTGCACACTAACAGACCCTTCGGCCAGCTGTCGGCGGGGGCGGCATCGCTGATGTCGCGGCGTTCGACATGGATGTGCCAGACCAACCCAGCTCGGGCAATATGGCTTTGGGCGGCATTAATGGCCGTCAGGCTTTGGTCAAAGCCAACGATTTTCGGCATTTTTTCCAGACCCGTCTGTTTGCGGACATTGGCCTCGTCAAGCAGGGTTTGCCAAACAGCGGCGTCGTGCCGCCGCCAACCCAAAAAACCGTAATAGTCGCGCAATAAACCGGGGGCGTAATCCGCCGCCAGCATGGCACCTTCCACCAACAAGGTGCCGGAACCGCACATCGGGTCGAGCAGACTGCCGCCATGTCCGGCAATTTTCGGCCAGCCGCTGCGTAACAACAACGCCGCCGCCAGGTTTTCCTTAATCGGCGCCTGCACCGAAACGTCACGGTAGCCGCGCCGATGCAGGCTCTCCCCGGACAAATCCAACGCCAGTTGCGCGGTCTCGCCTTGGACATGGACATGGATGCGGATGTCGGGGCGTTCGGTGTCGATGTTCGGGCGCAGCCCAAACTTTGCCCGCAGTTGGTCGACTACGGCGTCTTTGACCTTAAGTGCGCCGAAATGGGTGTTATTGAAAACTTGAGAATTTTTCGAGCTAAAGGTGACGGCGAAGCTGCCATCCACAGCAAAATGGCTGACCCAGTCAATTTTTTGTACGCCGCGATAGAGGTCGTCTTGGCTTTTTATCGGAAAACTGGCCAGCACCAACAACACCCGGCTGGCAATGCGCGACCACAAACAGACCCGGTAAGCCGTCGCCAAATCACCTTGGAAGGACACCCCCGCAATCGTGGCTTTAATGGATTCGGCGCCTAGGGTTTTTAACTCGGTTACCAGCAATTCTTCCGTGGCTTTAGGGGTGCTAGCGAAGAGGGAATAAGGCATGGCGGCAAAAAAAAGGACAGAGAAATGAGCCGTAGGGTACGCCGTGCGTACTTTTCACGAACTTTACAGCATACGAAAACCAGTAAGGTACGCCTTGCGTACCTTACTGTACCGAGCAT
>DBNZ01000181.1 GCA_002299495.1 Methylococcaceae bacterium UBA659 | reverse complement strand
AAATATCGGTCGATTCGGCCACCATGATGCATAAAGTCCTGGAAATGATTGAGGCTTGCCTGCTGTTCAATATGGAACCGGAACAGATACAGATAGTCGTACACCCTCAAAGCGTCATTCATTCAATGGTTGATTATGTCGATGGCAGCGTGCTGGCACAAATGGGTAGCCCCGATATGCGTATCCCCATCGCCCATTGTCTGGCGTTGCCGGAACGGTTCGATTCCGGTGCAGAACCGTTGGATTTGTTTAAGGTGGCCAGGATGGATTTTGAAAAACCTGATTTTGACCGCTTTCCCTGTTTACGCCTCGCTTACGAGGCTATTCATGCCGGTGGGATCATGCCAACGGTATTGAATGCCGCCAATGAAATCGCCGTTGAAGCGTTTTTACAAGAAAAAATATCATTTACCGGAATCCCGCAAACCATCGAGCGCACTATGGCCGAATTTACCGCAGAGCCCGCAGACAGTTTGGCGGTTATTTTGGAAACAGACCAACTTACCCGTGATTGTGCCAAGCGCATTATCACAGCAGGTTTTTGACTATGGATTTAATGCATACCCTGTTTTATTTCGCCATCGCTATCGGGGTGCTGGTTTCGTTTCATGAATTCGGCCACTTTTGGGTTGCGCGTAAGGTCGGTGTCAAAGTGCTCAGGTTTTCAGTAGGTTTTGGCCAGGTGTTGTGGTCATTCCGGAAAAGACCGGACGATACAGAATATGTTTTATCGGCGATCCCCTTAGGGGGTTATGTCAGGATGGTTGATGAGCGGGAGGGTCCGGTAAGCCCCGCAGACCTTCCTTTTGCATTCAACCGGAAACCATTAATGGCAAGGGCTGCGGTGGTGGCTGCCGGGCCTGTTTTTAATTTGGTGCTCGCCGTCGTGTTGTTTTGGATGGTGTTGGTCATCGGCGAGACCGGCTTAAAGCCCATATTAGGCGCAATCAAACCCAATACTTTGGCGGAAACCGCCGGTTTTACCGAGGGTGAAATCATTCTTTCGGTTAATGGCAAAGACACGCCCACTTGGACCGTAGCCATGGGTGCTATTGTTTCCGCCGCGTTAGGTGGCGAACGGCGCATTGACATCAAAGTAAAAAGTTTTTCTGACCAAGAAAGCGTAAAAACCATTAGGATTGATCCCGCCGATACGGACAACCCGGAACAACTCTATAACCGCTTGGGTTTTGAACCGTGGACACCTAAGCTTAAACCCATCGTGGATCGGGTGTTACCGGATAGCGCCGCATTGGCGGCGGGTCTGAAACCTGGTGATTTGATTGTCAGCGCCGACAAGGTGCCGATAACCGATTGGGCGCAATGGGTGGAAATAGTCAAGAAAAATCCTGATAATCCATTGGTTATGTCCATTGAGCGGGATGGTGTGATGATGTCGTTGACCATTGTCCCCCGCAGGGTAGAGAACGAGGGGAAAATTGGCGCCTCAGTCCGGGTTCCTGAAGATTTGAAAAAAGCACTGACCGTTGACTATTCATTGCCGCCATTAGAGGCTATTCCAGTGGCTTTTGCCACCACCTGGCGCTATTCGACCGCTACCTTGACAATGATGGGTAACATGCTGATAGGCAAGGCTTCGGTAAAAAATCTCAGTGGCCCGGTCAGCATCGCCCAAATCGCCGGCCAGTCTGCTGCAATGGGTTTTGTGCCATTCATCAAATTTTTAGCCTTAGTTAGCGTCAGCCTAGGGGTATTAAATTTATTGCCGATTCCGGTGCTCGATGGCGGACATCTGCTGTTTTTTGCCATTGAGGGCATCAAGGGCAGCCCGGTATCAGAAAAAATCCAGCTGTTTTTTCAACAAATCGGGATAGCTGTGCTGATGTCCCTGATGGCCTTGGCCATGGTTCTAGATGTCCAGCGTCTGTTTTAACGCCAGTAACCCCTTAATAGCCAATAAACGTTTTTTCAGCCTATTTTTTTAGCAACCAATGGGAAGTCCATGAACACATTAGTAAAAGTTGCCGCATTATGCTGTGCGGGGTTGGCATGGTCAGTGGCCAATGCGGATGAAAATGATATTAAGCGGGCTTTCGCCGCTGCCATGCCGGAAATCACTATAGATTCCATCAAGCCCTCCGAGATTAAAGGCATTTTCGAAGTGACCATAGGCTCAACCATTCTTTATGTATCGGGAGACGGCAAGTATTTGTTGCAAGGCCGTTTAATTGAGGTGGCGTCGAGGACGGATTTAACCGAGAAAAAATTGTCGGAAAAACGCTTGGCCGCCCTAGAAAAGCTTGGCGAAGACAAAATGATTATTTTCAAGCCAAAAATCCAGAAATATACGGTGTCGGTTTTTACCGATATTGATTGTGGCTATTGCCGTAAATTGCATTCTGAAATCGACCAGTACCTGGCCGAAGGCATTACCGTCCGCTATTTGTTTTTCCCTAGGGCTGGCAAGGGTTCGGAATCTTACAGCAAGGCCATATCGGTTTGGTGCTCCGATGACCGCAACGCCGCCCTGACCACCGCCAAAAAAGACCAAACTATCCCGACCAAAACTTGTGACAACCCGGTGGATGAACACATGAAATTGGCCGAAGAGTTTGACGCGAAGGGGACGCCCATGATTGTGACCGAGCGAGGTAATGCTTATCCGGGCTATTTGCCGGCCAAACAATTGGTCGAGGCTTTGGAAACCGAGAGGAAATAAAATTAACTTAAACTAACCACGCCAACGGGTTTTATTTGGCGTGGTTTTTTTATGTCAGCAGATTAATCAAGATTTGTGCGTAAATTTCAGATAGCGTTTCCAAGTCGTTAACGCCCACTTGTTCATTCACTTTGTGGATGGTTGCATTCAAAGGCCCAAGTTCAATCACTTGGGCGCCCGTCGGGGCAAGGAAGCGGCCATCCGAAGTTCCGCCGCCGGTGTCATCTTGGGTTTCTAATCCGGTGACGGTGCGGATGGCATCGTGTACGGCGGCGATCAATTCCCCTTTGCTGGTCAAGAAGGGTTGACCGGAAAGCCGCCATTCCAAGTCATAATCAAGGCCGTGGCCGACCAAAATTGCGGCGGTGCGGCGTTTGATAGTCTCCTCGTCCAGATCGGAACTAAAACGTAGATTAAACCGCGCTTCTAAATGGCCTGGAATGATGTTTTCGGCGCCGGTGCCGGCATGGAGGTTGGATATTTGCAGGCGGGTGGGAGGAAAAAAAAGGTTGCCATGATCCCAAACTTCGGTGGTTAAGGCGAGCAGGGCAGGGGCGAACGCATGGATAGGGTTGTTGGCCAAATTAGGGTAGGCGACATGGCCTTGCTGGCCTTTGATGGTTAATTTGGCGCACAGCGAACCCCGTCTGCCGACCCGGACCACATCGCCGATTTTCTGGTCACTGGAGGGTTCGCCCACCAGGCACCAATCGATTTTTTCGCCCCGCCGTTCCAACACCTCCACCACCTTTACAATGCCGTGGGTGGCCGGACCCTCTTCATCGCTGGTCAGCATGAGGGCGATTGAACCTTTATGGTTGGGAAATTGGTGGATAAACCGCTCCACCGCCGTGACAAATGCGGCAATACCCCCTTTCATGTCCGCAGCGCCCCGGCCGAACAGTTTGCCGTCACGGATCGTCGGGGTAAACGGCGGGCTATCCCAAGCCTGCAACGGGCCGGTGGGCACGACATCGGTGTGGCCAAGAAATACGAACACCGGCGGCATGACCCCGCGCCGTAGCCAACTATTTTGGGTGTCGGCAAAGTCTAATCGTTCTGCCTTAAAACCCAATCGGGTAAGGCGGTTTGCTATTAAATCCTGGCAACCGCCATCCTCTGGAGTCACTGACTCCCGTCTGATCAGTGCTATCGCAAGTGCAAGGGTTTCGCTCATTAAGGTCGAAAAAATGGTAGGTTTAGTTGGCCGCGTTTAGTTCGAATTGACCAAAAACCGAGGCGTATTAGCCGGGTTTAAATCCAATTACGGTTTGATTGCCCATAACCAAAATGGGACGCTTGATTAGCGTTGGGGTTTCCAGCATCAGCCGCAAGGCTTTGGTGGCGCCCATTTCAATACGTTGCGACGCACCTAATGGCCGCCAACCGCCGTTGTTGCGGTTAAGTAACGATGCGAAACCTAATGACCCTGTAAACCGGTCGAGTTGCCCGCTGGTCAATCCGTCCGTTTTGAAGTTGTGGCAGGGATGGCCGATTTCGTGGGCTTGCGGCCATGTTTGGGCTTTTTTGACGGTATCGCAGTTTTTTATGTCGAATAAGGCGGTCATATCCCTAGAGTTGGCTGTTCAATAACTCATCAATGCTGGGTAATTCTTTGTTGACTTTGCAGCGGCCTTTGTATAAATCAATAAATTCCATAAAGGCTTGCTCTAAATCCGCGAGAATCTCCTCTTCATTTTCAAGTTCATCGTCTGGCATATCGCCGGATTCTAGGTATTCTTTCTGCAAGGCGATTTCACTGTTTAGGGCCAAGGTGGCATAAATAATGGCGTTGTTTGATAAGTTTTCGTTCATTAGGGTTTGGTGAATGTTAGCGGTCGGTTGGGTTGTTGGGTGGTGCGGGGGGCGTCGCCGGTTGTCTTCTTGCCATACTACCATTGCCCTGTTGGATACGAAATAGAGAATTGGCGGTTCGCGTATAATATTGCCATTGGCCATGCCCGAACATTTTGAGGATGCTTATTTGAAGACCGACTATCAACAATGGGTTTCAGCCATCAACCAATGGGATTATGAATATTATGTGCTGGCTAATCCTACCGTCAGCGATGCCCAATATGACCATGTTTTTAGGCAATTGTTGGACCTTGAGGCCCGGCATCCTGAATGGGTGACGGCGGAATCGCCAAGCCAACGGGTGGGCGGGGAACCCATAGGCGAGTTCAAGAAAGTTAACCATAAGGTGAGGATGTTGTCATTGGCGAACGCATTTTCACTGGCGCAAACCTATGAGTTTTTTGTCAAGGCCGCCAAGGAGTTGGGGTGCTTGCCGGAGTCATTAAGCTGGTTCAGTGAACCAAAACTCGATGGGCTTGCCATCAGTATCCACTATCAGGACGGTCTGTTTTGCTATGCCGCTACCCGTGGTGATGGGCAGATCGGAGAGGACGTTAGCCATAACATAAAAACCATCCATTCGGTGCCATTGAAATTGGCGACCGCAGAGCCGCCGCAGGTGCTGGAAGTGCGCGGTGAAGTATTCATGCCGAAACAGGCCTTCCTAAGGCTTAACCAACAAGCCCAGGAAGTCAATGGCAAAACCTTTGTCAACCCGCGCAACGCGGCGGCCGGGACTATCCGGCAGATGGACCCGAAAATTGCCGCCGGCCGCGAACTCCAGTTTATCCCGTATGGGTTAGGTGATTATCAAGGCCATCGGCAATTTTTGTATCATTCTGAAATTATCGAATACTTGGCGACATTAGGGTTTAAAAAAAATCTGCATTGCCAAACCTTGCAGGCGAGCAGGGACGCCCTGGCGGAAAATTATCGGCAGTTGGAACAGGCCAGGGATAAGTTGCCGATGGAAATCGACGGCATTGTCTATAAAATCGACGCCTTGGCTTTGCAGCAAAAACTCGGTTTTACCGCCCGCTCCCCAAAATGGGCAGTGGCTAGGAAATTCCCCGCGCAACAAGTGGTTACCGAGTTGTTGGCGGTCGATTTCCAGGTCGGGAGGACGGGGCGGTTGACACCGGTCGCGCGGTTGTCGCCGGTGTTTGTGGGCGGGGCCACGGTCAGCAATGTCACCTTGCACAATATGGACGAGATTAATCGATTGGGTTTATGCATAGGCGACCAGGTGGAAATCGAACGGGCGGGGGACGTGATCCCAAAAGTGGTGAAGTTGGCCAGCGTCGGCAAGCAACGCCAAAAGATCGAAATTCCGGGACAGTGCCCTGTGTGCGGTGCAGTGGTGCATCGGGTTGGCACTCAAGCCGCTTACCGTTGTAGCGGGGGCCTAAGTTGCCCCGCCCAGGCCGCAGAGCGCATCCGCCACTATGCCTCACGACCTTTCATGAATATCGTGAACCTAGGCACCAAACTTATCGAAGCCTTGCATCAAAAAGGCGTTCTCAAGACTATCGCCGACATCTATAAGCTAACCCTCAACGACATTGCCAGCCTGGAAGGTCAAGGCGAAAAAAGCGCCCAAAATGTGCTCGCCGCCATCGCAGCATCGAAAAAAACCGAGTTAGGCACGTTTATTGGTGCCTTGGGCATTCCTGAAATCGGGGCAGAAAGCGCTAAGGCATTGGCTAACCATTTCGGTAGTTTCACTGCCATCACCAACGCATCTGCACAAAAATTGCTGGAAGTGCCTGATATTGGCCCGGTTATGGCCAACAACATCGTGGCTTTCTTTGCCGACCCAAAAAACCAAGCCATTATTGCGGATATATTTGCCGCTGGTGTGCATTGGCCTGATGATGACCGGCCGAGACCCGAAGCGCAGCGGCCTTTGCCGTTGGCCGGGCAAACTTGGGTGTTGACGGGCACCTTAAACCGGCCCCGTGCGGAAGTGAAGAAAATGCTGGAAAGCCTGGGCGCGAAGGTGTCAAGCTCCGTGTCAAAGAATACGGCGGGTGTGTTGGCGGGTGAAGATGCCGGTTCCAAACTAGAAAAAGCCCAAGCATTGGGCGTTAAAATTATGGATGAAGACGCATTTCTAGCTGAGTTTGGCTAATCTTGCCGAATTTTATAACCGCAACAATTGTTCGCATAAGGCCGGTAAAACGGGTTTTTTCGGTTTGTAGGGTTTGGGTGATGGCTTTTGGGCTTCCTCGGAAAACCACCAGGCCAAACTGGCATCACAGCCGTCGCCTGCGGGCAAGGGGGCTTGCCCCTGGCAGTGAGGGTTGTTGAGTGGGCATTTTAAGCGGACGTGGAAATGGTCGTCATGTTTCCACCAAGGCCTGATTTTTCTTAGCCAAGTTTGCTTGCGGTACTGCGTGCATAACGCCCGTTTAATGCTGGGGTTGACGAAGATTCTATCAACAGCCGGGTCTTCCGCAGCCAATTTAAGGATTTGCTCTTGGTAATCGGTCCAATGGTTTATATCGAGGCGGTCCGAGTTCCTCGCCAGCACCGAAGGCGCGCCTAAAGTTTCACGTTCTTGTGCGGTTAGGGGGCGCCTTGCCGCCTGACTGGACAGCAAGAACCAAATATCCACATCCAGGCCAGTCTGGTGGCTGCGGTGTCCCGTTAAAGTCGGCCCGCCCCTAGGTTGGCCTAAATCGCCAATTAACAAAGTCCCTAATTGATGCCGCGCAACTTGCTTGCCCAGGTCTGCGATAAACTGGTTTAAAACGGGATGCCCAAAAAACCGTTGTCGTGATAACCGCATGACTTGATAACCCGTGCCATTGGCAGGAAGGCTGACGGCGCCGGCCAAACAGCCGGCGTCATAAGCCCCAATGCTTTGGGCCAGTTCCCCAAGCTTAGCGGGCTGTTTCTGTGTTGACCAAGAGTTGGCGCCAGCCCAGGCGGGGCATAGCAATAAACCGAGCAGCAACACGACAGATAGCCCTTTAATCGGATAGCCGTAAACGCTAGGGTGGAATATCAAGTTAGGAAAAGCAATGTGATCCATTTCAAGGTCGCAGGGTTAGGTAGGGTCTTATTAAACTTTGATTACGGTATCATGGGCAACTTTTAAATGTAAAACTTAAGGGCAAATTATGTCTGATTACAAAAAATATGAATGCGATGTCTGTGGACACGTTTACCACGAAGCGGAGGGTGACCCTAGTTCAGGTATTAGCCCTGGCACCCGTTGGCAAGATTTGCCAGAAAATTGGCGTTGTCCCGAATGCGGTGCCAGTAAGAGCCATTTTGTGTTGTTGGATGATTAATACGCAATAAGGCAATTTGGGTTTCTTTTTAGGCGCAACCAGTCCGGGTTATGAATATCAATAAGATTTTTCTATTGGTGCTTCCCGCTGTCATCAATCTGTTTTTTGCTGCGATGGCTATTTATGACCTGATCCCGACCCATTGCTATGTGTTTTTTTTAGTCAATTCTGTTTTATGGCCAGCCTTAGCGGTTTTTTTGTTACGGGGGAATCGCTTGTCGGTAAAGCCGGGCCGGGAACAAGGGTTGGATGGGGAATCGGCCGAACAGGAAAATGAGGTCAATCTTGCAGCGCTGAAGCTGTTACCCAATTTTTTATGTTTAAAAAATGCACAAGGACAGTGGATTCTGGCAAGTGACTGTTATTTAGAATGGTTTAATTTGCAGGGGATTGACTATAAGGGTAAAACCGATTTTCAACTGCGCCGGTATGCGGGTGTGGATGTCAAGGCCTTAACCATTGCCGGATCGCATGATGCCAAGTCGTGGCATGCAATGCGGCCAATGAAAGAGGCGGTGGTCATTAATGGAAAAAAATGGGGCGTCATTAGAAAACCCATGGTTGATGTAAGA
>DBNZ01000145.1 GCA_002299495.1 Methylococcaceae bacterium UBA659 | reverse complement strand
GAATCCAATTATCTGGATACCGATGAACCCCGTTTAAACCCTTATTTCCCGAATATCCATTCGTCCGTGGGCGGCGCCCGGTTCGCCGACATTGCTGCCAGCGCCGCCGAATGGCATCAAAAAGCCTTGGCCGTCAGGGCAGAAAAAGACATTCCGTTCCTTGGCCTGTTCAAGGAACGCCAAGACGGCGCGGGCCATTCCTACGGCAACACGGCGGTACGCGAATACATTAACATGACCGATGAGCCGATCCTGTATATCGAGGAAAAATCCCCGGTAGCCAGCGACACCGCTTATCTCGATACCGGTTACGAAAAACGTACGCCGGAGCAAATTGACCGCTTCGGTATCACCCCCGCTTACCGCAGTTTCACCAAAAACTTGTACCAGGAACGCGAAAACCGCCCTGCCGCCTTGCGTGACATCATGGATTTTCCGGCGGATGTCACATCCGCGCAAACCGTCGCCGATTTTGACCGCATCCTCGGACGTCAAGATTTGCACGGCAACCGCAACTTTTTGGTGCGTGGTTTAAGGGTGGAAAAAACCGGTGATTGGGCGTACCAGATCAAGTTTACCGGTAATAATGATGGCGAACGTTTGCGGCATTTGGCGGAACATTTAAAAAATCGGTTTTCTGAATACCATTTCAACTGCGCGGTGACCGACGGCAATAGCCTTGCCATCCGCTTGGCGGCGGGCGACAGCCTATTAAGCCGTTACCTGGATAACGTCCAGGCAGCCCGCGAGCCAATTGCCTTGGGCAACGTGCAACCGGCGCACCAAATCACCAAAACCTTGGCATCGGGCGCCATGAGCCACGGTGCGTTGTTGGCCGAAGCCCACGAAGCCGTGGCCCTTGGCACCAACATCGTCGGCGCGTCCAGCAATTCGGGTGAAGGCGGCGAGCATTCCAGCCGGTTCGGAACCCTGCGCTCCTGTAAAATTAAACAATTCGCCTCCGGACGTTTTGGCGTTTGGGCTGGCTACCTGGCGGACCCGACCATCGAGGAAATCGAAATCAAGATCGCTCAAGGCGCAAAGCCTGGGGAAGGTGGACAATTGCCCGCCGCCAAGGTATCGGTGGAAATTGCCGCCTTGCGCGGCGGCACCCCCAAGGTTGAGTTGGTTAGCCCGCCGCCGCACCATGACACCTATTCCATCGAAGACTTGGGGCAGTTGATCCACGATGCCAAGGCCGCCCGGGTTAGGGTCTGCGTCAAATTGGTTTCATCCGAGGGCATAGGCACGATTGCGGTCGGTGTCGCCAAGGCCGGCGCCGACTTGATCAACGTCGCCGGCAACACGGGCGGCACTGGCGCGGCTGCGGTCACCAGCCTAAAAAACAGCGGACGCTCCCCGGAAATTGGCATCGCCGAAGTGCATCAAGCCCTCGCCGTCAATGGCTTGCGCGATAAAATCAGCTTGCGATGCAGCGGCGCCCATCAAAGCGGCATGGATGTGGTCAAATCGGCCATCTTGGGCGGGGATTCGTTTGAATTTGGCACCACTGCGTTGATGATGCTGCGTTGCGTGATGGCGAAAAACTGCAATGTCAAATGCCCGGCCGGATTGACCACAGCTCACGAGGAATTCAAGGGTGACGCCCGGGTGTTGGCCCAGTATTTCATGAACTTGGCGCACGAAGTTCGGGAAATCCTGGCGCAACTCGGTTATCAAAGCCTGAGAGAGATCCGCGGCCAAACCGATTTGCTGCATTTGGTCGATCACCCCCTGATGATCGGGCAAATCGACTTGCGGAAGATGCTGGTGCCAGTCGAGGAGGTCAAAATTCCCAAGCCCATTTACTTGGAAGCCAACTTCAGCATGGATGATGAAATCATCAGACAAGTGAGGGCAGGGCTGTTAAGCGGCGAAGGACAACCTATAATCATCGAAGGCACCGGTTTTAAATTGAACAACCGCAACAAAACCGTCGGTGGCCAGGCCGCTATTGACATTGAAAGGATGCTGTCTTACGAATTGAGTTCCGAGGAAATCGCCGCCAGCAAATGGGTTTACACCCATCCCCAAGGCCGCCGCTATTTGGCGCCGGACAGCGTGGTGGTGCGGACTACCGGCTCGGCCGGACAAAGTTATGCCGCATTCATGAACGACGGCATGCGCATGGAACATCTAGGGACTTGCAATGACGGCGTCGGCAAAGCCATGTGTGGCGGTACCTTGGTGGTCGAATCCCCCGGCGGCGGCATCAAAACCCCGGGCAATAATGTCCTGATCGGCAATTTTGCCTTGTTTGGCGCGACCGGCGGCATGGCCTTCATCAACGGTGAGGCCGGTGACCGGTTTGCGGTCAGGAATTCCGGCGCGATGGCGGTGGTGGAAGGGGTTGGCGATTTTGCTTGTGAATACATGACCAATGGCTCGGTGTTGAACATCGGCGGTTTTGGCAAAGGTTTCTGCAATGGCATGTCAGGTGGCAACGCATACCAATATGACCCTGAAAACCGCTTGGAAAAACGCTGCGACAAATCCTCGGTAGAACTGCACGGCCTAGCGGAAAACAGCACCTCCGCCCACGCCCATGAGCAGTTCATCCTCGCCATGTTAGAGCAACACGCCGACTACGCCAACTCCAGCAAGGCCCGCAAGTTGCTGGATAATTGGCAAAATGAGCGGGTGCATTTTAAATTCGCCATCCCGTTATGGCTGCATAAGACCCAAACGGCGCAGTTTTTAAGCCAGGCTATGGACAGGAGAGAAATGATTGAAGAGCTGGCGCTGGAATTGGCGCACCGGCAAATCGAGCAAGTCCGGCAGGCTTACCAAACCGAACGCCCGTTGTTTGGCGGCGTCATCCCGGCTTACGGGGCAAGGGACAGCGACCTGAGCGTTAAGCTGATTAACAGTTTTGCCGTGTTTAACAAGGCGCAACAAATCGCCCTGGACCTGCTTAAACACCTGCCGGAAAGCCAACGCAGCCAAAGCCATATCGAACAGGCAGCGCGGAAATTGCTCCTAGAACGCCCGCGCAAGTTGCAGGAAGCCCTAGTAAAAATCACCCGCGAAGCCTACAGCAATTATGACGACGGCCAATTGACCGGCCTTTTGGCGGAAAAACGGCTTAACGATTACAAAACGGCCTTGATCAATCGCTCCGTGCAAAGCATTTATTCGCTTGGGGCGACGGCTTGGATTATCGAACAAGACCGCCAAAACAAACAAACATTGGCTGGCCTTCCCAAGGTCGACACCTTTGTGGCCCGTTTGGTTGGTCTGGAAATCATCCAAGGTCTGATGGCGAGCCAAGCAGTGGCTTAAAGCCAGCATTGCCCCCCTAGGTCGTTGCCCTTATGCGTTAGGTTTACCCTAAAGGGCATAAAAGGCTTGCGCCGAACCCAAACCCGCCGCTGAAATTCACTAACAAAAAAACCCATCGCTGTTGTTACCCGTAATGACCATAGAAATCCCACAAAACGCCCCTTACAGTGACAGCCAGCGCGCCTGGCTCAGTGGCTTTTTCGCCGGCATGCACAGCCAAATGTTGCAAAGCACTTGCGCCGCCGTCCAAGCCGATATGCCGGGCATCCATATCCTTTACGGCAGCCAAACCGGCAATGCCGAAGCGGTCGCCCACGATGCCGCCAATGCGGCTAAGACGCATGGCCTGAAACCCATCGTCAAAGGCATGGATGAAATTGAGCTAGCCGCTTTCCCTGGCATGGAGCATTTGCTCATCATCACCAGCACTTACGGCGAGGGCGACATGCCCGATAACGCCCAAATGCTGTGGGAAGCGGTTGCTTCCGATTCAGCCCCGCCATTGCCTAAGTTGAAATACTCGGTGCTGGCGTTAGGGGACACCAGCTATGATTTATTTTGCCAAGCCGGTATCGAGTGGGACAACCGTTTGGCCGCATTGGGCGCGACCCGCCTTTATCCTCGGGTCGAATGCGACGTCGATTTTGAAACGCCGGCCCAAGCGTGGATTGCCGCCGTGGTGCCGCAAGTGTCAGGTACTTCCGCCGGCGTCTATCTCGACACCGCAGACAAAGCCGCAGGCAAAGCCGCATTCAACCGGAAAAACCCATTCCCGGCAAAAATGTTGGTCAACCGTCTGTTGACGGCGCAGTCTTCGTCTAAAGAAACCCGGCACTATGAAATCTCCATTGCCGGTTCCGGCTTAACCTATGAAGCGGGCGACGCTTTGTGCATAGTTCCCACCAATTGCCCGCAACTGGTCGATGACATCATCAAGGCCATTGCTTGTAAGGGTGATGAAGAAGAACCGGTCAACGGCGAATTGATGAGCTTGCGGGAAGCCCTCCGCACCCAGTTTGAAATCAAATTTCCGAACCAGGAATTGCTGCAAGAAATCGCCAGCCGTTCCGGCGACCAAGAACTCAACGGCCTGCTGCTGACG
>DBNZ01000114.1 GCA_002299495.1 Methylococcaceae bacterium UBA659 | reverse complement strand
TTTTTCCATTATTGCCCATATCGACCACGGCAAATAGACCTTTGCGGACCGTTTTATCCAAATATGCGGCGGCTTGACCGAGCGCGAAATGTCAGAGCAAGTGCTGGATTCCATGGATATTGAGCGGGAGCGCGGGATCACCATAAAAGCCCAGAGCGTGACTCTGGAATACCAAGCCGAGGACGGCCAAACCTATCAGCTCAATTTCATCGACACGCCCGGTCATGTCGATTTTTCCTACGAAGTGTCGCGTTCGTTGGCGGCCTGTGAAGGCGCGTTATTGGTCGTGGATGCGGCCCAAGGCGTGGAGGCACAAAGCGTGGCCAATTGCTATACGGCGATAGAGCAGGGCTTGGAAGTGGTGCCGGTGCTGAATAAGATCGACTTGCCGTCGGCCGAGCCGGAGCGGGTGCAAATGGAAATTGAGGAAGTCATCGGCATTCCCGCCGATGAGGCGTTAAAAATCAGCGCCAAGACGGGTCTGGGCGTGAAGGACGTATTGGAACAATTGGTGCGAAAAGTGCCGCCGCCGCAAGGTGAATTGGACGGGCCATTGCAGGCTCTGATTATCGATTCCTGGTTCGACAGCTACTTAGGCGTGGTGTCGTTGATCCGTATCATGCATGGCAGCATCCGCCGCAAGCAAAAGATCACCATCATGTCCACCGGACGGTCTTTTTTGGTCGAGAAAGTCGGCGTCTTTACGCCGAAACGTTTGGAAAAAGAGCTGTTGAATACAGGTGAAGTCGGTTTTCTAGTTGCGGGCATCAAGGACATTTTCGGTGCCCCAGTGGGCGATACCATCACTTGGACAGACAAACCGGCCAAGGCACCGTTAAACGGCTTCCAACGGGTGCAGCCACGGGTTTTCGCAGGTCTCTACCCGGTCACCAACGACCATTACGAAGAACTGCGAGAGGCCCTGAACAAACTCAACTTGAACGATGCCGCCTTGCAATTCGAGCCGGAAACATCACAGGCATTAGGTTTCGGCTTCCGTTGCGGATTTTTGGGCATGCTGCATATGGAAATCGTGCAGGAGCGTTTGGAGCGGGAATACGATGTCGATTTGATCACGACCGCGCCGACGGTGGTTTATGAAGTCATTACCCAAAACGGCGAAGTGGTGATGGTCGATAACCCGGCCAAACTGCCGGATATGGGTACTATCAAAGAAATCTGCGAGCCTATCATCCGCGCCAATGTGCTGGTGCCGGAGGCTTATCTGGGCGGGGTCATGAACCTGTGCATAGAGAAGCGCGGCGTACAAAAGGACATGCAGTTTGTCGGCAGGCAAGTGTCGCTCCATTATGAAATGCCGCTGAGTGAGGTGGTGCTGGATTTCTTTGACCGCCTGAAATCGGCCAGCCGGGGTTTTGCCTCGTTCGATTATGAATTCTTGCGTTTCCAAGCCGCCGACCTAGTGAAATTGGATGTGTTGATTAACAACGATAAGATCGACGCCTTGTCCATCATCGTCCATAAAGACATGAGCCAAAACCGTGGCCGTGATTTGGTGGAGAAAATGAAGGACTTAATCCCTAGGCAAATGTACGAGGTCGCCATACAAGCGGCGATAGGTTCTAAGGTGATTGCCCGCTCCACGGTCAAGGCGATGCGTAAAAACGTGACCGCTAAATGTTACGGCGGCGACATCAGTCGTAAGAAAAAGCTGTTGGAAAAACAAAAAGCGGGTAAAAAGCGCATGAAACAGGTCGGTAACATAGAAATACCGCAAGAAGCGTTCTTGGCGGTTTTGCAGCTGAATAAAGATTGACCTAACCACTATTTTCACTTCACACACATTATCTATGGATTACGATTTTTCTTTTTTCCTGCTGTTAGCAACGCTTGTCACCGGTCTCATCTGGGGCGGTTACCTGCTCTATCTAAAAAACCAAGGTCTTGAGTTCTCGGAAGAAAAAGAACCGGTCGTGGTCGAATATGCCCGCTCTTTTTTCCCTGTGGTGCTGATCGTTTTGTTGTTGCGTTCATTTATCGCCGAGCCGTTCCGCATCCCCTCCGGTTCCATGATGCCCACACTTTTAGTAGGTGATTTTATTTTGGTCAATAAATTTACTTACGGCATTCGGTTGCCGGTAATCAATGCTAAAATTATCCAGCTCAACGAGCCTAAGCGCGGCGATATCGTCGTGTTCCGGTTCCCGAAAGACCCGACTGTGGACTATATCAAACGGGTAATTGGGGTGCCGGGCGATACAGTTGTCTATCAGGACAAAAAACTTTACATCAACGGCAAGCCTGTGCCGCAAGTGAGTTTGGGGCTATATCAAGGGGTCGGCCAAGGCAAAGACATGACCGGGGCTGAACGCTTGACTGAGGATTTATCCAGCGTTAACCATGACATTTTAATCCGGCCCGGCGCGTTGTCCGCAGAAGGCACCTACATCGTGCCGGAAGGCCATTATTTTATGATGGGGGATAACCGGGACAACAGCAATGATGGCCGTTATTGGGGCTTTGTGCCGGAGCAAAACCTGGTCAGAAAGGCGTTTTTTATTTGGATGAACTGGGATCGGCAAAGTGGCGGCATTAGTTTTGGACGGATCGGGA
>DBNZ01000233.1 GCA_002299495.1 Methylococcaceae bacterium UBA659 | reverse complement strand
GGTCTCCTGCGCTACGAAAAGCGGCCCGGTGCTATGCCTATCGCGGACTAAAAAGCTTCACTTCGCTAGTGCTACGTTGCCAAGATTTTCAGTGTGTGATGGATGATAGAAGGTGTCGGTTTTGCTGTCATTGAACAGCAAAATGATAGGCTTGGTACCTCATCTAAATCCAATTTTCAAGTAATTTTAAGGGCGATTGCCCTGGTCTACGCCGTAGGTTAGATAGCCATTGGATCGGTTCTTGCCGTAAACTATGGGGATTTTCCAGTCAGCGGTTTAGCCAATGGACGCCTTGGTATTGTTAATCCCTTTGTTGCCCTTTTTAGCGGCTTGTGCAATAGGCGTGGGGGGCGTGTTTGGGGCGTTAAAGGGCGAGCTTGGCGAGCAGATCACGGCGGATTTGGCGGTATGGTCGGTGACGCTGTCATTCATGATGGCTGCGGCTTTGCTGGCGGGTGACTTGTTTGGCGAAAATCAAGGCCATTTCAGTGTCGGCCAATGGCTGGCCAGTGATACGTTGGATGTCCATATCAATTTCATCACGTCAGGTTTTCAGGTTGTGCTGGCGACTTTGTTCGCCTTGCTACTGGCGCTCTTGGGCAATAAAGCCACCTGCCTTTTGCGCGGTGAAGCCGGATTCCAGCGGTTTTTCTTTATTTACGGTTTATTCGTATCGGCATTTTTGGCCTTGTTGCTGTTTGCCAACATGGTCGGCACTTTTATCGGTTGGGTGGTCACTGGTTGGTGTGCTTATGGGTTGGTGGGCCACGGGTATCAGCGCCCTTTGGCGATAGCTAACGCTTCGCGGCTGTTGCTGGCTAACCGTATCGGCGACGCCGGTTTCATTATTGCCATCAGCTTAAGCCTGGCTTGGCTAGGGGATGTCAATTGGCCGGTTTTGAACAGCATGGTCTCGCAATTGAGCGTGGGCCAACAAACCGGAATGGGTCTCTGCTTTGCCTTGGCGGCCGCGGTCAAATCAGGGCAATTGCCGTTCTCAACCTGGCCCGTTAGGGCATTGGAAGGTCCTGTGCCTGCCGACGCCATGGTTTATGCGGTGGTCATGGGTCATGCCGGGGTGTTTTTGCTGTGCTTGTTGCAGCCCGTTTTTTCGCAATCGCTATTTACGTCAGCGGTATTGGGGTTGCTGGGTTTGGCTACGGCGGTTTACAGCCAGTGGGTGCGCCTAAGCCAAACCGATGTCAAAAGCGCCTTAGTCTATGCCAGTTCTGGCCAAATTGGCCTGATGTTTGTGGCATGTAGCCTAGGTTTTTGGAGTTGGGCCCTATGGCATTTGTGCGCCCATGCCATTGTCCGCTGCCTGCAATTTTGTTCCCTTCCTGAATGGGCGGGCCGTACCCCCGCAAGTAATGCAAAGGCGATCCCTAGAGGGTTGTTCATGGCTTCGTTGCAACGGTTTTGGTTGGAACAACTCACCGAGTGGACTTTGCTCAGACCCGTCCGTAGCCTGGCGCATGATTTAAGCTATTTTGACACCCATGTGCTCGACCGCTTGCTGGGAATGCCGAGCTTAAGCCTGGAACACTGGCGGCCGTTGCCGTATCGCGAGGGTCATTTGGGTAATGGCTTTGCCAAAGGCGCCGGGGTATTGGGCAAAATGGCTATCTGGACGGCCGCTTTATTTCATTGGCTGGAAAACCGTTTGCTGATGCGGGGGCTAAGCAGGTGGGGCTGCCGCTATGGGCGCGAGTTTGGCATGGTTGCGAACAAACTGGAATTTGTCATATTACGCCCCCGCTACTTGGTGTTGTTTATTTGCATTACTTTTTTAATGGCCTTTTAACCACTATGCAGCCAATGGTCGGCGGGTTTCCGCTGGTGTCTGCATTAATGTTGGTGCCGCTGTTGGCCACGGTCGCCATTATTGCTTCCCGCAACACGCAGACCGCGCTGCGTTTCGCGTTTGCCGGGGCTTTAATTGACCTGTTATTGAGCCTTTTTTTACTTTGGCTGTTCAAAACAGACCGGCCCGGCATACAACTGGCTGAAAACGTGCGCTTTTTTGGCATGAGCTACAGTGTCGGCGTGGATGGCAGCAATATCCTTTTTATTCCGCTCACTACGCTGTTGACGGCATTGGTGTTGCTCTACACAACGCTGACCCGTTTTGCCACGGACAAGCTGTTCATTGCTTGCGTATTGGCCTATGAGACCGTGCTGATCGGCGCTTTCACGGCTATGAATCTGATGCAGTTTTGGCTATGGAGCGTGCTGGAACTGGTGCCGGTCGTGCTGTTGTCGGTGGACGCCGGAACCGGGCAAATGCGCCGCTGGGTGGCGACCTTGTTTTTGCAATACTGGGGCGGCGGCCTGTTGATGACTCTGGCCGGATTTTTATTTTTGGCCTTTGGCCTGGTCGATTCCGACCATGATCTGACCTTCGACTGGTTGACCCTAAAAGAAAACAGCGCCTATTTGCACGATGAGACGTTGATTTTCATTTTGTTGTTGTTTGGTTTTTCCATCCGTATGCCACTGTTCCCGTTCCACGGTTGGCTGCCTTTGTTGGCGGAACACGGCACCGCCGCCAGTGCGCCGGTGTTCCTGGTGGGCTTAAAATTAGGCTTGTACGCGGTGGTTCGGTTTGTCATGCCTTTGTTACCCGGGGTTGCCGAACAATGGGGCGGGTTTGTCTTGGCTTTGGGCTTGGCCGGCGCGTTTTATGGGGCATTGCTGGCACTGCTACAAATCAATATCCGCCGTCTGTTGGCCTTTGCCGTCATTAGCCAAACCGGATTATTGGTGATCGGGGTATTTTGCTATAACGATCACGGACTACAAGGCAGTTTGTTGTTATCGTTGATTTTTGGCTTGGCCACCGCAGGTATGTTGCTGGCTGTCGGTTTGATTTATGAAAGGACGCGCACCGCTTATATCCCCCGTTTAGGCGGATTGTTTGACAGCAACACCAGCATCGCCCTGCTATTTTTGGTGGCGGCTCTTAGTACCTTGGTCATACCGGGGACCCCAGGCTTCGATGCCGCCCATTTGTTGTTGCAAGGGGTGATAGATGAATATGGTTGGGCAGTCGCCATCGCCTTGCTCGTCGGCAACCTAATGGCGGCATTTGCGTTGATTTGGGCCTTCTATAAGATTTTTATCACCCGCTTAAAACGCTGGCACCAACCTTACCCAGCCCGCAACCATCCTGTGGTAAGGGAACGGGCCATCGCTGTCAGTTGCGGACTTGTGTTAATCCTAACCGGCTACTACAGTACTCCGTGGCTGAAAGCGATAAGTCATGAGACCACGGCAATCGGCAAGGCCTATCCAGTGCATAACGCCGATCCTGATAATGCGGATAATTAACCGCTAGGCGCCACCACTGCCCCGTCTATCCCATGAACTTACTTAGCCTTAGCATCATCCTGCCTTTGGTGGGGGCCTTGTGCACCCGCCTGGCCCTAAATGACGGGGTTGCCAAAAAAATAGCCCTAGCTTTCGCTAGCTTGGAATTAGTGCTCACCTTAGCGGTGCTGGCGCGGTTCCATGCGGATCAAGACGGCTTTCAGTTGCAGGAGCTATACCCGTGGATCCCAAGCCTGAACAGCCAAATAGAACTGGGCATCGATGGCATCTCGGTGTTGTTTTTACCAATGACGGCGTTTTTGACCTTGTTGGCGGTGCTGTCGACGTGGAATGGTGCCGAAAACCGGGGGCTTTTGGCCTTGTTGCTGGTGTTTGAAGCCATGACGGTGGGCATGTATTCTGCGTTGGATATGTTGTTGTTTTATGCCTTTTGGCAAATGTCATTGCCGGCCGCTTTTTTCTTGATTGGATTGGGCGGGGTTAGCCCGACCAAACGCAGTTCGGCCAGCAAATGCTTTTTGTTCATGATAACGGGCGGGGCGCCGCTGCTGATGGCCACCGTATTGCTGGCTATCAATCACGCTGCCCAGCATTTGACAAAGCTGTTTCCCGACCAACTCAGCTTCAGCCTGCC
>DBNZ01000160.1:15772-17437 GCA_002299495.1 Methylococcaceae bacterium UBA659 | reverse complement strand
CCTGACCGACAGGCTCCTAGATATAGTGATAAATTAAACAATTAATCAGCACATATAGTGTTTTAGGCTTGACGTCTCTATAGCACCAGCCTAGAATCCTATCCCAGAGATGGTTCCCCCAAAAGGGGATTAAAAGGGAATCCGGTCGGTTATTTGAGAGTCATCATCCAAACTGCCACCAAGCCGGAGCTGCCCCCGCAACTGTACTCGGCGAGTTTTTAGTTCTCCATGCCACTGGGTTTTATCCGGGAAGGCCGACTAAATACCACGACCCGAAAGCCAGGAGACCTGCCATCGAAACCTTCAGTCAACCAGGAGCGGGGTGTCTCCGAAGACGATGGCAAATGTACTTGGCCCGACGATTTTAGTATCGCGTTCGGGTTCGTGGCTTTCCCTTCTTCTTTCGCCACTCCCCGCCATTAATCGCGTGGAGTATCGCATGCAAGCTACCGCAGTCAGTTCATCCCACCTTCACCCCGGCAGCGGCGAATTAGGCGTTCTTACCATTACCGACTATCCTCCGTCGCAGGCCTACAGCGGTCTGGAAGTGATCCGTCGTAACCGTTCGGTCGTAGCGTTTCAGCCGGAAAAGATCGCCCTTGCCATTACCAAGGCTTTCTTGGCCGTCGAAGGCCAGCACAGCGTCAATTCGTCGCGGATTCGCGAACAAGTCGTGCAACTGACCGCCAGCGTCGTCGATGCGCTGACTCGGCGTCTGCCCGGCGGTGGCACGGTGCCTATCGAGGACATTCAGGATCAGGTGGAACTCGCATTGATGCGCTCCGGTGCCCATGATGTGGCCCGCGCCTATGTGTTATACCGGGAAAAACACGCCGAACAGCGTGCGGCCCGGCATCAGCACGAAGATGAAGCGCCGACTTTGCATGTCGACGATGGCGGCCAACGCCGGCCGCTGGACACCGCCGCGTTTTTGTCCGTGTGCCGCGAAGCCTGCGTCGGCTTGAGCGACGTGGATGCCGAACAGGTCTGGGCGCAAACCCTGCCCAATCTGTACGACGGCATGCCGCTGACCGCAGTGAGGCAAGCATTGGTCTTGGCCGCACGCACGTTGATCGAAGCCGAGCCGGATTACGCCAAGACCGCCGCCCGCCTGCTATTGAGCAATTTACGCCTGGAAGCCACCGGCTCCGCGATGACGCAAGCGGAAATGGTCGAACGCTATGCCGACTGTTTTGCCGAATTCATCGCCGCCGGCGTGGCGGCGGAACTGCTGGACCCGCGCCTGCTGGAATTCGATTTGCCGCGCTTGGGCCGGGCCTTACTGGCCGAGCGCGATTTGCAGTTCGATTATCTGGGCCTGCAAACCCTGTACGATCGTTATTTCCTGCACATCGACGGCCGTCGTATCGAATTGCCGCAATGTTTCTTCATGCGGGTGGCGATGGGGCTGGCGTTGAACGAAATCGACCGCGAAGCGCGGGCTATCGAATTTTACCGCCTGCTGTCCAGCTTCGACTTTATGTGCTCGACGCCGACCTTGTTCAACAGCGGCACCCGCCATCCGCAACTGTCGTCGTGCTACCTGACCACGGTATCCGACGACCTGGACGGCATTTACCAAGGCATCAAGGAAAACGCCTTGTTGCAAAAATACGCGGGCGGCCTGGGCAACGACTGGACGCCGGTGCGGGCGCTGGGCAGCCG
>DBNZ01000160.1:12470-15372 GCA_002299495.1 Methylococcaceae bacterium UBA659 | reverse complement strand
GCCGTCAATCAGGGCGGCAAGCGCAAGGGCGCGGTCTGCGCTTATCTGGAAAACTGGCATCTGGATTTCGAGGAATTTTTGGACTTGCGTAAGAACACCGGTGACGAGCGCCGCCGCTGCCATGACATGAATACCGCCGCCTGGGTGTCCGACCTGTTCATGCAACGGGTAGAGAAAAATGGCCAATGGACTTTGTTTTCACCCGTCGATGTGCCGGATTTGCACGATTTATACGGCGCGGCCTTCGCCGAGGCCTACCAGGCTTACGAAGCCAAGGCCGAGCGCGGCGGGCTCAAACTGTATAAGCGCATCGGCGCGGTGCAGCTTTGGCGCAAAATGCTGACCCTGTTGTTCGAAACCGGCCATCCGTGGATTACCTTCAAGGACGCCTGCAATCTGCGTTCGCCGCAACAGCATGTCGGGGTGATTCACAGCTCCAACCTGTGTACCGAAATCACGCTGAACACTTCGTCCGACGAAACCGCAGTTTGCAATCTGGGTTCGGTGAACCTGCCGGCGCATTTGATCGAGCGCGACGGCGTTTGGCAATTGGATGCCGACAAGCTGCAACGGACGATCAACACGGCAATGCGGATGTTGGACAACGTCATCGACATCAATTTTTACGCCACCGCCAAGGCACGCAACGCCAACCTGCGCCATCGCCCGGTCGGTTTGGGCATGATGGGCTTTGCCGATTGTTTGCACAAACTGGGCATCAGCTACGCCGGCCTGGAGGCTTTGGAATTCGCCGACCGCTCGGCGGAAATGCTGTGCTATTACGCCTACCAGGCCTCGACCGATCTGGCCGAACAACGCGGCCGCTACAGCAGTTTTGCCGGCAGTTTATGGCAGCAAGGCCTGCTGCCGCCGGACACGCTGAACGGCTTGGCCGACACGCGCGGCGACTTGGGCGTGCCGGCTGGCGGACAGTTGGACTGGAACGCGTTGCGCGAACGCATCGCCGAAGTCGGTATGCGTAATTCCAATTGCGTGGCGATTGCTCCGACCGCGACCATCGCTAACATCGTCGGCGTGTCGGCGGCTATCGAGCCGGTTTATCAAAACCTATACGTCAAATCCAATTTGTCAGGCGAGTTCACCGTGGTCAACGCCGCGTTGGTGCGCGAACTGAAAACGTTGGATTTGTGGGATGAAGTCATGGCCGCCGATTTGAAATACTTCGACGGCTCGCTGGCTGCCATCGAGCGTGTTCCGGCGGCCATCAAGACACGCTATGCCACAGCCTTCGAAATCGACCCGGAATGGCTGATCGAAGCTGCTGCCCGCCGCCAAAAATGGATAGACCAGTCACAGTCGCTGAATTTATACATCGCCGCGCCGACCGGCGGTAAATTGGACCGCTTATACCGGTTGGCCTGGCAACGCGGCTTGAAGACTACTTATTACCTGCGTACCTTGGCCGCGACGTCGATGGAAAAAGTAGGCGACAGTAGCCAAGCGCCTGTCAACGTTTGCTCGATTACCGATCCGGATTGCGAGGCCTGCCAATGAAATCGGCTTTACAGTTTGATGACTGGAATGTTCCGGCAACAGCGTCCTTGGCTGCGACACCGCAACCGGCTGCTGCCGCATTAGCACCAGTCGATGCCGAGCAAAAACGGGTGGTCAACGGCCAGGCCGACATCAATCAACTGGCGCCGTTCAAATATCCGTGGGCCTGGTCGTTTTTCCTGAACGCCAACCGCAACCATTGGACGCCGCTGGAAATTTCGATGGCACAGGACGTACACGACTACCAACACAGATTGACGCCGGCCGAGCGCCATGTGTTCGAGAACGTGCTGGCTTATCTGACCACCTCGGACATTCTGGCGATGCGTAACATCGGCCTGGCGGTGATGGAAAAGATGAGCGCGCCGGAATTGCAGATTTACCAGGCCCGGCAAGTCTACGAGGAAGCGCTGCACACCTGGACCTACCAACATTGCATCGAAACCCTGGGGCTGGACCAGAGCGAAATCTATAACCGCTACCGGGTGGTGCCGGAAATCCACGGCAAGATCGCGTTGGCCAACCGCCGCCTGCATGGCGTGTTGCAATCCGGCCGGCCATTGACCGACCGCGACGCACTACACGAGTTCGCGCTGGCCTATCTGTTTTTCGCCGCCGTGTTCGAGGGCTGCTGGTTTTACAACGGCTTCAGCCCGGTGTTTGCGTTGCAGCGGCGCGGCTTGATGAAGGGCGCCGCCGAACAACTCCAATACATCATGCGCGACGAAGTGCTGCATTGCGCATTCGGTATCCGCGTGGTGCGGCAATTGCTGGAAGAGGAAAACCTGCGGCTCGACCCGCAAGCGCTACGGCAAATGTGGGACGAAGCCGAAACCGCCGAAGCGGCCTACGCCAGCTACATCCTGCGCGAACCGATCTTGGGTTACAACGCTGCTCTGCACATCGAGCAATTCCGCTACGTCGCCAACCGCCGAGCGCGGCAACTGGGCATGAGCGAACCCTTCCCCGGCGCCGCTAACGTGCTGCCGTGGCTGGACGAGCAAGCCAACCTGCGCAAGGAGAAAAACTTCTTCGAGACCCGCGTTACCGAATATCAGACCGGCGGGGCTTTAGCTTGGGAATAGCTTGATCCGTTCACCTGCGTAATTGCTGCGACTCTGATTCGAGTGTAGCCGCCCCGCCAACAAACGCTAAAGGACGATCTCGTTATTGCCTCACCGTAACGAACGACAACTTGTTTCAGTTTTAGTAATCGTCGGGTTTAAATCCACTATTGCCACCATTCGCTGGCTTATCCGCGCATCGCCCCGCAAGCTTAGCCAACGCGATAAATTTTTGCCATTTCAAGGCCTTCCCCAGCCAATGCGGATGCGTCCCTGCGGTTATCAGACCATTGCAGGGCGCTTGGGCAAAAATCGACGTTGTA
>DBNZ01000160.1:0-12149 GCA_002299495.1 Methylococcaceae bacterium UBA659 | reverse complement strand
GCAAAAATCGACGTTGTAAACGGTTTCCCCCAACAGGCTGTTGATGATGACCGCCGAGCGCCACGCCGCCAGACTGAGCTGGGCGTCGGCGACGCCGTGGCTGTTGCGCCCCGCGTTTTGCATGTAGATGCGGTGTCCGGCCGGGCCGTCCCAAGGCACGCTGTAGTCATCCGACAGCCTAGGGAACCCTTCTGCGTCGAGATCCATACGCTCCAGCAAGAGACCAAGACAAGTCGGCAATTGATAACGGTAGCCGGTGGCCAGGATGATTTTGTCGGCGGCCACCACTGCGTCGGCCTTGTTGAAACCATTACGCATGTGCAAGTGGTAACCGTTTTTGTCGCAACCCATCAGATGCACCTCGCGGTTCGGCAAGATGGCGTAAGGCGTGGTGTCATGATCAAGAAAATCGGTATCGTAGAGGAATTGCGACAAGGCCTGCAAAGTGACGGGCGACACCCCGTCTCCGGTCAGCTTGTGCGACTTAACGATCGGCCGTTTGCGCGGCTCCGGCAGGCGGTGGAATTGGCGCACATAATCGGGCGTGAAATATTCGTTGGTGAAAGCGGTCTCGTCTAGCGGGTCCAGACCTGGGCGGCGGCTAATCCAAGTGATTTCACTCGCCTTGCCGCGCTTTCCGGCCATCAAGTCCAAAAAGATTTCCGCGCCGCTTTGGCCGCCGCCGATGATAGCGACGCGCTGGCCGGCCACCGAAAAATGGGTGCCGACGTAGCTGTGGCTATGCAGGCAATGCTCCCCGACATAACGTTCCACCCAGGCCGGGATATTCGGCTTCATGCCGGTGGCCACCACCAGATGGCGGCTGTAAGTCCGGGACAAGCCTTTGCCTTGCAAGCTAAAACCGCGATCCTCGAAAGCCACCTCATCGACCGACGCCCCGAAGCTCAAGTTCGGCAATTGCCCGGCCACCCAACGCAGGTAATCGGCAAATTCTACCCGCCTGGCCCGCGGGTAATCGGCATTGATAAACCGGTAAAACCGGCCTTTCTTGACCAAATAAGACAAAAAACCATAGGGATTGCTGGGATCGACCGGCGTCACCAAATCCTTCAGGTAAGAAGTCTGCATCTGCGTACCTGGCAGCATCATGCCCGGATGCCAATTGAAGTCGGCCTTGCGGTCGAAGAACCGCACCCGGCAGCCTGCCACGTTAGACAGCAAGGCCGCCAGACTGAGATTAAATGGCCCGATACCGATACCTGCCAAATCAAATGGGTTGTTCATTGCTGTTTCCTGTGTTTTACCTTAAAAATTGCCGCCCTCATTCGGGCAGCAAGCGCAGATGCCCGACCGCCTCGCGTGCAATCCGCTCGCGGCTGGAAAGCAGCGGCAAATGGCCGCCCCGCAGCCAAATCGGGTTCATATCCCGGTAATGCCGGGACCACGGGCTACCGGACTGGCCGGTGCCTAAAATAAAGACTGATCGGTCAGGTTCGGCCAAATCATAAATGGCCCGGAACGCCGCGCCGGATTCGCCCCGATACCGGCCGGTGGTTTCATCGTAGCGATAGCCGCTGACGTTCACCGTGTCCATGCCGCCGGGGCTTTCCGCCTCGACATTGAAAAATCGCGCCAAACCCGGCACTTGCCCTAGCGGTTCGTGCTTGAACACGGTGACATGCGCCCTGCCCCAGAGCCATGTTTTAGGATCATGGCCGTAATGCCGCCTAAGTTCCGCTAAAGCGGACTGAAAGGCTTGCCGGATTTCCTGCAAGCAGGGTGTTGTTTGGCCGTCCTGGCACCAGCGCGCGGCGCTGCCGTCGTGGTCGCGCAAGACCTTAACCAGAAACGCCGGGTTGTAGTCGCCCACCCATTCGTAGGCATCGCCCAATTCGTCCTGGCTCAATACCGCCATCAGATGCCGCAGCCAGGCTGCGAATACCAACGGCTGCGCGGCCTCGGCGGACATCCGCCGATCCCAGGCGCGCAGGCTGTGCAACACCTGCCGAGTCCTATCGTCATCGCCCTCCAGACGCAACAACAGCGGCAGCAGTTGCGCGGCGACCGGGTTGTAGAGATCGTTTTGCATGGCCGCGAACGAGTCTACGTCGTGGCGCGGATGCTGGTCAAGCAGCGCCGAAATCCGCTCGGCGCGGTAAGGCAAAGCCCAATCTGCGGTGATGAAATGCGGATACCCCGGCGCGGTGATTTTTTGGTTGGCGGTGACAATCTTGCCGTCGCTGCCGCCGCTTTGCTGCGGCAATTGTTCAAACGGGATCAAGCCTTGCCAATCGTAGCGTTCCAACCAGCCCGGAGCCGGCAGTCGGCCTTGCAAATCATTGTCGGCGGCGCGTAACGGCACCCGGCCGGCGGCGACGAAACCGATGGCGCCATTGCGGTCGGCGTAGACGATGTTTTGTTGCGGGGTATGAAAATCGCGTGCGGCCTGCTTGAGCTGTTCGGCGTTTTCGGCGCGGCCGGCCTTGAGCAGGAAACGGATGGTCATGTCGTCGGCGCGTAAACCCACCCAATTCAACGCCAGCACATAGCCCTGCGGCGTGGCGTCGCGGGCGTCGGGGTCGACGGCGGAGATGACCGGGCCGTGGCGGCCGATACGGACGACCAAGTTTTCATCCGGGGCATCCTTGACGCGGAGGGTTTCTTGGATTTCGGTAAACGATGCCGCCCCCTGCGGAGTCAAATGGCGGGAAAAGTCGCCATCGACCAGTTTTTCTACAAACACATCCTGGCTGTCCGGGCCGGTATTGGTGAACGCCCAGGCCACCTTGTCGTTACGACCGAGCAAGATGCCCGGCACGCCGGGCAAGCTGGCGCCCACCACGTTCAGGCCGGGGGCATGTAAGTGGGCGAAATACCAGAGGGACGGCGCGGTCAACGGCAAATGCGGATCGTTCGCCAGCAACGGCTTGCCGCTGAGTCCACGACCACCATCGACCACCCAGCTATTGGAACCGACGCTGTTGTCGGCGTAGCCCCGATGTTGGGTCAACAACGTACCTGCCTGTTGGCTCAGTTGGGTATGGTAAAGCGGGGCGACATCCGGCAGCGGCGGCCGCACCTCACCCGGATAGGGCGGGAACAAGTCGGCGAACTGGGCGGGCGATAATTGCCCCTGCAAACGCAAGTTCAGCAACTCTTCCCACCAGTTACCGGACAGCCGCCAGGCCAAGGTCTTTAGCCAAACCAGCGAATCGGCCGGTTGCCAAGGTTCGGGCCGGGGCGCACCGGTCAAATAAAATTCGATAGGCAAAAAATAGCTTTGCCCCAGATAAGCGTTGACGCCTTTAGCATAGGCGTGAAGGCTTGCCAGCGTGGCCGCATCGAGCTGTCCGAGATTGGCTGCGGCGGCGCGGCGCAATCCTAGTGTGCGGATAAAACGGTCTGGTTCCCGCATATTAAGGCCAAACACTTCCGCCAACCGGCCGGAACCGGCCCGGCGGCTTAAATCCATTTGCCAGAGCCTATCCTGGGCATGCAGAAATCCTAAGGCAAAATAAGCGTCGTCAATACTTTCAGCGTACACATGCGGTACCGCGTGGCGGTCGCGGATAATTTCCACCGGCTTAGCCAAGCCCTGCGCGGCCAGCTTGACGCTTTCCGGCATAAATCGGCCGCCGCCTAACCAGGCGGCGAGCAATACCAACAAAATCACGCCCACCGCCTTAAGAAGGCTGAAGAACCTCTGGATTCCGCTCATCCTCTAAATGGCGCAGGGCGCCAGTACCCTAAACGGCGCAGGCCACCTGAGTGGTTCGACCGGCCCACCACGAACGGAATCGGTACGTCACCGTTGGTCTTTATGCCATTAGCGGGACTGAGCTGGTCGAAGGACTTATTCAGAGTTTTCTTAACTTGATCGCGGTATGTTTTTTTCACAAAATTGGACTGGATTCTAACTGAACGAAAGCTATTGCAAATAACAACGATTATCATTCTATACATTTCCATAAAAACTTTCAAGTTATTGCCTGCGGGAACGGAGATTTATTCAAAGCACCCTCCGGAAGGCCAGATTTTCCCTATCAAACCTATCCCCTATCAGCCAATTAAACACTGACAATTTATTAGTGGGCGGATAGTATCTAATGAAGTCAACGGCTTATCTGCCATGTACGGTGGCTTGAACGACAAAAAAGTTGCATCTTCTCATTGGTAATGATTATTATTCATAACAGAACCCGCCCGCCTTTATGCAAAGACAAATGAACTGACATTCCGCTTTGCCTTATGACACCGACCACCTAACTTAAACATCGTGAACCTGATTCATTTACTATTCGGCCAGTTTAGATGGACGCTGGCGTTGGTGCTGGTGCTCAGCATCGTGAACGCCGCCCTCTCGGTTTGGGTAATTGATTTCACCAGCGGGCGCCTGTTGCATCCGCAAACCGATTTGGTCACCACCTTGCTGATGTTTGGCGGCTTGCTGGCGGCCGTTTTTCTGATCGGCGCCGCCTCGCAAATTTGCATGACCACGCTCGGCCACCGCTTGGTTTACCAACTGCGGCGCACGATGGTCAAACGCATCCTCGACACCGGGCTGGAACGCTTGGAACAGCTTGGTCCTGCGCGTTTGCTGGCCAGCCTGAACAGCGACACCAGCCACTTGACCACCGCCTTCATCAGTCTGCCGACGGCGGTTTACGGCCTGGTCTTAAACCTAGGCGGCCTTGCCTATTTGGCCTGGCTATCCCAGCCTTTGTTCGCTTCGACCTTGGCCTGGATGCTGCCGACCGTTTGCGTCAGCTGGTTTTTGTTGCGCCAAACCCACAGGCGCATCGACGCCGCCCGCACCATCGAGGATTTATTGTACGAAGACTATCAAGCCGCCTTGCTAGGCCGCAAGGAACTGGCCTTAAACCGGAACCGAGCCGAGCAATTTTATCGCCAGGACTTTGAAAGTCATGCCGCCGCCAACCGCGACCATGAAATAGCCGCCGACGTTTTCAACAGTTGCAACGAAAACTGGGCCAACATGATGATCTTAGGCTCCATCGGCCTGATCTTTTTTTTGGCGCAGGACGCCGGCTGGGCCGACCATACGGTGGCGACTACCTACGCCTTGATGATCCTGTTTCTACGCACCTCCCTGACCAGCCTGATCACCGCCATTCCCAGCCTGATCGGCGGCAGCGTCGCGTTGGCTAAGTTATACAGCCTGCAATTGCCCGACTACCAGCCCGATTTTACCGACCCCGAACCCGTTCTTCCGGCGGACTGGCAAACCATTGCGTTGCAAGGGCTATGCTACCGTTATCCGGAAACCGGGCAAGGCAACCGGTTCGCGGTAGGCCCGCTACACTTCGCGTTGCAGTCCGGCGAAACCGTGTTTCTGATCGGCGGCAACGGCAGCGGCAAATCGACTTTCACCCGCTTGCTGACCGGCCTGTACAGCCCACAGACCGGCCACATCCTGATGGACGGCCAAACCCTGACCGAAGCCCAGCGCCCGGCCTACCGCACGCTATTTTCCACAGTATTTTCCGACTTCCATTTATTCCACCGACTGCTGGGTCCGAACGGCGCCGCAGCGGATCCGGAAAAAGTCGCCTACTGGTTAGACGCACTGGAATTGAGCGACAAAGTCAAGGTCGATAACGGCCTGTTGCTGGACACCCAACTGTCACAAGGCCAACGCAAACGCCTGGCGCTGCTGGTGGCTATTTTGGAAGAGCGGCCCATTCTAGTGCTGGACGAGTGGGCCGCCGACCAAGACCCCGGTTACCGGCGCCGGTTTTACGGCGAAATCCTGCCCTTGTTAAAGGCTCTTGGCAAAACCATCGTCGCGGTCACGCACGACGAACACTACTTCCATGTTGCCGACCGCATCATAAAAATGGACGAAGGGGGGTTGCTGAAATTTCCGACTATGGCTTCAACCGCTGTCTCGCCCCCGGTACCTACCCATTAATCGCGTTAAGCGTGTAATGTTATGCCAGATTCGTTTATTTTATTATGAATGATAATTATTATTATTTGTAATATGTTTTAGTCATGGTACAATTTCTCTGAAGCTGAAGCGCTTCACGAAAACTGAACTTTATCCTTAATTTTTGGAGTGAATTATGAAACGTACTTTAACCATTGTTTTGTCCGGTTTGACTTTATCTTTGTCAACAATGGCATTTGCCGCGCCAAGGACTATTTGTCTTTCGACCGGACCGGTCGATAACGTCGCACAAAGTGCCATAGAAGGTGGCGATCCTACTGTTGAGTTTAAGCTTGCCGCCCGGTTCTTTAGTATGAATATTCTTAACAATAGCCGACACACCGTAACCTATGAAGCTAAGGTTTTCCAAATTGACGGCCTTGGTGATTTTGAAGGGGGTACTTGGCCGATGAGTAAAACCAAAATTGAGCGTTTTTACGGCAAGAGAGAGCCCGTGCAACCTTTCGGGGCGGCCATTTTAACTGCGGACTTAGGGGATGATCCTGAAGAAAGTTACGGCTACGAAGCGCAGTTAAAAATAACCGGCGAGAATTTACGACGTAACCGGTTGTTGGCCACGGCCCACGCCAGAAAAGACGTAAATGTTCAAATTGTTCCAGAGCACCGGATTACGAACACAGAATGGACTGTAATCCCATGCACTTGGTAACCTGCATTTGATCCCCTGGCTTTTTGTCTAAGCCTTAGGGGACTGATGAGACCTAGATGATACCTAGGTCTCATCAGCCTACCCCGGCAACCCGGGATGTCATTCAAGCCGCCCATACACTTGCATGGCATGGGCGGTCAAGGGCATGCCATCCGAGTATCGCCGCATGACCGCATGACCCAACGCTTGGGCTTGCGGACGTCAAAAAAACACCGCCAAACCCGATCAGGCAAGACCGTCATCCGCTGACCCGAAAATATCCGCCCCCCATCGAACCCTTATGTTGCAAGTAATCACGCAAAAGTTATTTGGCATTTTTCGCCGCCGTTGCCGAGGATTTCCAGCACCTACTTTTTGATAGGCATCAAACGACAGCCATGCGTACTTAACTTTACGCCAGAATATTTCGATCTGGTTCAGCTCCGGGCTGTAAGGCGATCAAAGAAATGTAAGCGGACACCGCGTTGTTGCCAATCCGCCCGCTTTTCCTTGAATGCGCTACGATGAATGGAAGCATTACCCCACCCCACCACTACAAGGCAAGGCAAGGCAAGGCACTTTAGCGGCTTCGTAAGCATCACAACAAAATTTAGCAGCCCTAGTAGATACGCACCTACCCTTAATCTGGACGTTTCGACTAACGGGCGGCGGTTTGCTATAATGGTGCGTTTTTTCAGGGCATGCCGTATCGCCGTCCAGGAATGAACGACGGCGGGTTTTGCCCGTTTCCGTTAAACCGACTGGCCGGCGGATGGTGATCGTCGCACTGTTACCCTAAAGGACCTATGTCAAACTTCGCCAAAGAAATTATTGCCGTCAACCTTGAAGACGAGATGCGGCAATCCTACCTAGACTACGCCATGAGCGTAATCGTAGGCCGCGCCCTTCCCGATGTCCGCGACGGCCTAAAACCGGTGCATAGGCGCGTGCTGTACGCGATGGGTGAACTGGGCAACGACTGGAACAAGCCTTATAAAAAATCCGCCCGCGTGGTCGGCGACGTGATCGGTAAATACCACCCGCATGGCGACACCGCGGTTTATGACACCATCGTGCGGATGGCGCAGCCATTCTCGTTGCGCTACATGCTGATCGACGGCCAGGGCAACTTCGGCTCGGTCGACGGCGACGCCCCGGCGGCGATGCGTTACACCGAAGTACGCATGGCCAAGATCGCCCACGAGCTGATGGCCGACCTCGACAAAGAAACCGTCGATTTCACGCCTAACTACGACGAATCCGAATCCGAGCCGCGAGTGTTGCCGACGCGGGTGCCTAATCTTCTGGTCAACGGCTCGTCCGGTATCGCCGTGGGCATGGCCACTAACATCCCGCCGCATAACCTGGGCGAAGTGGTCAGCGCCTGTTTGGCGTTTATCGACCAAGCGGACCTCGACATCCAAGCATTGATGCAGCATATCCCAGGCCCTGATTTCCCGACCGCCGGCATCGTCAACGGCGCAGCCGGCATATACCAAGCCTACGCCACCGGTCGCGGCAAAATCTATCTACGCGCCCGCTGCCATTTCGAGGACATCGGCGATAGCAGCCGCCAAGCCATCATCGCCACGGAGTTGCCCTACCAGGTCAACAAGGCCACCTTGCAAATCAAAATTGCCGATTTGGTCAAGGAAGGCAAAATTGAGGGTATTTCGGCCATCCGTGACGAATCCGACAAGGACGGCATGAGGCTGGTCATCGAGCTGAAACGGGGCGAGATAGCCGAGGTCGTGCTCAATAACCTGTACAAGCAAACCCAGTTCGAGACTGTGTTCGGCATCAACATGGTGGCGCTGTCGGATGGCCGTCCGCATTGCCTGAGCCTAAAAGAAATCATAACCGCCTTCATCGACCACCGCCGCGTTTGCGTGACCCGCCGCACCCTGTACTTGTTACGCAAGGCGCGGGAACGGGCGCATGTGTTGGAAGGCTTGGCCGTGGCCTTAGCCAACATCGACGAGATGATCGAATTGATCAAAACCTCGATGAGCCGGGAAGAAGCCAAAGACGGTTTGTTGGCGAAAACCTGGAATGCCGGTTTGGTCGCGTCGTTATTGGACAGGATCGACGCCGAACGCTCACGGCCAGAAGACTTGGCCCGCGAATTCGGCTTGCATGAAGGCCAATACCGCTTGTCGGAAACCCAGACTCAGGCGATTTTAGATTTGCGCCTGCACCGTCTGACCGGCTTAGAGCAGGACAAGATCATCAACGAATATCAAGAACTCTTGGCTCAAATCGACGCACACCTGCATATCCTCGGCAGCGAAACCCGTTTGATGGCAATCATCCGCGCCGAATTGGTCGAGATCAAGGAGCAATACGCCGACCCGCGCCGCACCGAAATCATGCAAAACCAGTTGGACTTGTCCGACGGCGATTTGATCACCGAGGAAGACATGGTGGTGACCATGTCGCATGAAGGCTATGTCAAATCGCAACCGCTGTCCGACTACAAGGCGCAACGGCGCGGCGGGCGCGGCAAATCGGCCACCGCGATGAAGGAAACCGATTTTATCGACAAACTGATTGTCGCCAACAGCCACGACACCATTTTGTGTTTCTCATCGCTAGGCAAGGTCTACTGGCTAAAAGTCTACCAATTGCCCGTCACCAGCCGCACCGCCCGGGGCAAACCGTTCGTCAATTTGTTGCCGTTGGAAGGCAGCGAAAAAATCAACGCCTTGTTGCCGGTACAGGCGTTCAGCGAGCACAAATTCATTTTTATGGCCACGTCCAACGGCACGGTGAAAAAAACCCCGCTGAACGAATTTGAGCGCCAGCGCAGCAATGGCAAGATCGCCATCGAATTGCGCGACGGCGATGGACTGGTCGGCGTCGCGATCACCGACGGCCAGCAAAACGTCATGTTGTTCTCCAGCGACGGCAAAACCATTTGTTTTAACGAGGCCGACGTCCGTTCGATGGGCCGCACCGCCGCCGGCGTGCGCGGCATGCGCCTGCAAGACGACCAGAACATCATCTCCCTGATTATCGCCTCCGAAGGCACGGTGTTGAACATCACCGAAAACGGCTACGGCAAGCGCACGGAAGTCGATAAATTCCGCTTGCAAAGCCGCGGCGGCTCCGGCGTCATCGCCATGCAGACCTCCGAGCGCAATGGCCAGGTGGTAGGGGCGCTGCTGGTCAACGACAACGACGAAATCATGATTATCACCGACGGCGGCACCTTAGTACGCACCCGCGTCGCCGAAATATCGGTGGTGGGCAGGAACACCCAGGGCGTCACGGTGATTAGGCTCGATAAGGGCGAGAAAGTGATCGGCGTGGATAGGATAGAGGGCTTGGCCGGCGACGATGAGATAGGTCAAGAGGATGATGCCTTAGCAGACGAGCGGTCGGAAGTCGATGATGAACAGCCTCCGGCGGGACTGAATGACTGAAAAAGACCCGAACGCATTGTCGTTAGACGAAATTGAAAGAATCGAAAAACTGACCTTGCGTTGGATTTTTCAAGCGGTCTCTGATTTCGGCATGGAAGCCCACGAAATATTCCTGAAATCGCCCGACAACGTTAAAGATATCGCCGAAGATATTACCCGAGAAATGCTGGACAGGCTTTCCGGGTTTAATGTGCAGCAAAGAGTCTATGGAACCGTCGATTACAAAAAAGCAAGATATGTGATACTCCCTGAAGAAACGGTTAGGCAGGCGTTGTTCATTGATTCAAAAGCGGAAAAGGAAAATCGCTCGGCAACGATTCAGATGTCGCAAACGTCCTTGTGGATAAAACAAAGGCGATCGGACGCGGAGGTTAATGCAAAAGGTTTTTTGCCGGAAATATCCGAGTATGGCGGAAAAAACTACTTAACGACCACATGTCTGATTCATTTTAAGTACGATGACGATCATCAAGGCGTCCACCATTTGCGCGAAGTGACGATAGCGGCTATTCCTAACGGTAAGTTGCAAGGCATTTACAATCCAAGCAACGATGATGGCATCTGGTTGGCGGGTAGGAATGCGCCGACATTGGGCGAGGATTTTAGGGTAAGGGTCGGTTTCGGTCGGCTGAAGGATAAGGCCGCTTGGCGGGTGCAAACAATAAGCTATCATCAAAGCAGCCAGGAGTGTATAGGTTCATGGCAGTCATAAACATTTTTAATCCTCTTGTTCCCAACAACATCTATCATGGCGATTCACGGCATTTGCTGAAAAGAATCGAACGGCATTCAGTGGCTTTAAGCGTGTGGTCTCCGCCTTATTATGTCGGCAAATATTACGAAAAGGATTTGTCTTTCGATGACTGGAAAAATCTATTAAAAGATGTTATCGCTCTGCATTTCCCGATCATAAAGCCGGGCGGTTTTTTAGCCGTTAATATTGCCGATATTCTGTGCTTTAAAGATCAAACGATGCCTAAAATTATGGCTGAAAACGTCTCGCGCAGAAAAGTGACGCTATCTAAAGAGGAAATCGTCGCGATTAAGTCGAGCCATCCCGATTGGAATCGATACCAATTGGCCGAGCATTTCGGTTGCAGCGAACAAACGATCGACCGCAGGCTAAACGGCAACAATATCCGAGGCGGAAAATATCAATCGCAAACACGGGTATTTTTGGTCGGCGCGCTAATAGAAGAAGCCGCTCAAGAGGCGGGTTTTTATTTGTACGATCGTAGAATATGGGTGAAGGATGCGGCATGGGAAAATTCGCGTTGGCATACTATTTCCTATCGTTCCGTCGATGAATCCGAATACCTGTATATTTTTTGGAAGCCGGGCATCACTAAAGTCGATCGGTCCCGATTAACCAAGGAAGAATGGGTCAATTGGGGTTCAAGAGGCGTTTGGGAAATACCGTCGGTGCGCAGCAATGCCGATCATGATTCTAAATTTCCTGTCGAGTTGCCTAGAAGAGTCATAAAGCTCTTTACCCAGCCCGGCGAGATTGTGCTCGATTGCTTTATGGGCAGCGGCACTACCGCTTTGGCCGCCATGAGTGAAAAAAGGCAATATATCGGCATCGATAAAGAGAAAAAATCGGTGGAAATCGCTAAAAAAGCGACGGAATCCATTAACCTTTATAAAAAAGAGCCGGAGCAAATGGATTTGATGATTAATGAGATAGAAGCGTCGTATGGCATAAAGTAATTGCCGAAACAAGGAATTGATACGCGCGGTGAGTCTAAATCGCATCGGTTTAAGTATATAGATTGAATCAGTTTATAAAGAACGATTAGAGAGAAATTAAAATGTCCAGAATGTACAACTTCAGCGCCGGTCCCTCGATGTTGCCTGAGGCGGTGTTACAACAAGCCCAACAAGAAATGTTGGATTGGCGCGGTAGCGGTATGTCGGTGATGGAAATGAGCCATAGAGGCAAGCATTTTGCAAAAATCGCCGAACAGGTGGAAGCCGATTTGCGCGAGTTATTGGCCATCCCCAACAATTACCAGGTGTTGTTTTTACAAGGCGGGGCGACCGCGCAATTCTCGATGATCCCATTGAACTTGCTGGCCGGCAAGGCCAAGGCGTGTTATGTCAATACCGGCGCCTGGTCGGAAAAAGCCATTGCCGATGCCGGGCATTATTGCGAAGTGGTGTT
>DBNZ01000061.1:10671-12634 GCA_002299495.1 Methylococcaceae bacterium UBA659 | reverse complement strand
AAATACCTATGCCTTTGGTGCAGTGCTTGATGCCCGCATCCATATCCAGATATTGCAGACGTTTTTGCTTGTCTGAAACAATAACATTGATGTAATTGCTGCTTTTCAAGCAATGGTTGGCTACTGACAACAGGCAATTGACATCGGGGGGCAGATAAATCCGGGTGACCAGCGGGCTTTTGTTGACCACCACATCTAAAAAGCCCGGATCTTGATGGGTGAAACCATTGTGGTCTTGCCGCCATACGGTGGAGGTGATCAACAGGTTCAGCGAGGACACCGCAGCGCGCCAAGGCACTTCTTTGCACATGGCCAACCATTTTGCGTGCTGGTTGAACATGGAATCGATCACATGCACAAAGGCTTCGTAGGTGGAAAAGAAGCCGTGGCGGCCGGTCAGCAAATAGCCCTCAAGCCAGCCTTCCAAGGTATGTTCGGACAGCATTTCCATGACCCGGCCATCGGGCGACAATTCGCCACCGTCCGCATCCTCAGGCAAATAATCGGCCAACCAGGTTTTCTTGCTGGCTTGGTAAACGTCATCAAGCTTGTTGGAAGTGTTCTCGTCCGGGCCGAAGACACGGAAATTGGCCATGTTGGCGGCCATGATGTCGCGCAGGAATTTACCCAGCGGGCGGGTATTTTCGGCCACCACTTTTCCAGGCCCTGCCAATGCCAAGGCATAATCCCTAAAATCCGGCCTTTTCAGATCCTTACGCAAGAGACCGCCATTGGCGTGCGGATTGGCGCTCATACGCCTAATACCTTTCGGTGCGAGTGCCTTCAGTTCAGGGAGCAATCTTCCTGCATCATCAAATAACTCCTCGGGTTTGTAACTACGCAGCCAGTCTTCTAATTGCCGCAAATGGGCGGGATGGTCTTTCAAGCTGGAAAGAGGCACTTGATGTGACCGCCAAAATCCTTCCACTTTGCGGCCATCGACTTCTTTAGGGCCGGTCCAGCCTTTAGGGCTGCGTAACACCATCATGGGCCAGCGTGGCCGGTTGGCGATGCCGGTACGGCGGGCTTCCTCTTGAACCTTACGGATTTCCAGGACACATTGTTCAAGCACGCCGGCCATTAATTGGTGCATTGTTTCGGGATCATCGCCTTCCACGAAATAAGGGGTGTAGCCGTAACCTTGAAACAAACGCTCCAGCTCTTCGTGGGAAATCCGCGACAACAGCGTCGGGTTGTTTATTTTATAGCCGTTTAGATGCAACACCGGCAACACGGCGCCATCACGGATGGGATTCAGGAATTTATTGGAATGCCAAGAGGTGGCCAATGGCCCGGTTTCCGCTTCGCCGTCGCCTACGACCACGGTGACAATCAAATCTGGGTTATCGAGCGCGGCGCCGTAGGCATGGGAGAGGCTGTAACCTAATTCCCCGCCCTCGTGGATCGACCCTGGCGTTTCCGGGGTGCAGTGGCTGCCAATACCACCCGGGAATGAAAATTCCTTAAAGAATTTCAGCATGCCCTCTTCATCTTCGCCCTTATCAGGATAAATTTCAGCATAAGTGCCTTCAAGGTATACCGGCGCTAACACCCCCGGCGCGCCATGTCCTGGCCCCGCTAAAAAAATGGCGTCCAGGCCGTACTTATTGATCAGCCGGTTCATGTGGACGTAGACAAAGCTCAACCCAGGACTGGAACCCCAGTGGCCTAATAGCCGGCTCTTGATGTGTTCCAGTTTCAGCGGCTCTTTCAACAACGGGTTCTCACGCAGATAAATCATACCAACGGCCAAGTAGTTGCAAGCCCGCCAGAAGGCATTAATTCTGTTGAGTTCATCTGCGGTTAACGGTGATGCTATGTTTGCATCGGTTGATTGACCAGTTGTAGCCATAACGAATACCTCTTAAGTAGGATTAAAGGATGTAAATCTGAATTTAATGGCGGAAGTCAAACGGGATAAGTATTGGTATTGTCCTCAAGGAGTGTGACAACTGTGTTACAG
>DBNZ01000061.1:8601-10318 GCA_002299495.1 Methylococcaceae bacterium UBA659 | reverse complement strand
GAGACAAATGCCGCCGCTTCATCCGTCATGGGGGTGGCGCTAGGGCTTGTTGCAGCACAACCGGTCAACAATAAACCCATCGCAGGCATCAAATAAAGGCTAGACACCATCGTTCGTTTGATCAATTTTTTGTAAGGCACTTTTTTCTCCAGAATTCGCGAAGAACCAAAACCCCGTCTTCGCAAGAGGGTATGATAAGGGGCATCCGAGTATCTGCCTAGGCAATGTTTTTATTTTAATATCAAATGGTTGTTTAAGAAGACTGGCAATTGCCTTATTTTGTGGGAGGGGCTTACTCATTCTGCAAGGCCAATCGCGCCTCATCCAATAGCTTAAGTTGTGCGTCAGTGACTTCCGGAAACTTAAGATCTAGGCCACGCAAACTTGTGGTGATAATGTCGGCGACAATCGCCCGCGTCGCCCATTTATGGTCTGCCGGCACGATGTACCAAGGCGCCCATTCCGTGCTGGTGGCATTGATGGCGTCCTCATAGGCATCCATGTAATCGTCCCAACGCCCCCGTGCAGCTAAATCGGAAGCGGAAAATTTCCAATTTTTCTCGCGCCGTCCCAAGCGTTCCATGAACCGCTTTTTTTGCTCCTCTTTAGAGACATTCAGGAAAAACTTTAAGACAACGGTCCCGTTCCGCACCAAATGACGCTCTAAGGCATTGATGTCTTGGTAGCGCCCCTCCCAAAATGGCTCGTCAACCTTAACCTCTGGTATGTTTTGGATGAGCTCTGGATGGACTTTCACCACCAGGACGTCTTCATAATAAGACCGGTTAAATATTCCGATGCGGCCCCGCTCGGGTAAGTTTTTCATGTAGCGCCAAAGGAAATTGTGGTCTAAATCTTCGGATGAAGGTTTTTTGAAGCTAAAAACCTGACAACCCTGCGGGTTTACTCCGGACATGACATGCTTAATAGTGCCATCTTTGCCCGCCGCATCCATCGCTTGAAAAACCAGCAACAACGAATAACGGTCATCTGCGTAGAGCAGCTCCTGCATCACGGTCAAATGGGCGAGGTTTTGTTCGAGGATTTCGCCTGCGTGTTCCTTGATTTTATCCTTCCCTAGTTCTTTCAGCTCCTTAGTCTGGACCCACCCGGTATCGTAGTCCTTAAGCGTAATGTTTGTTCCTGGCTTAACCCGAAAAACTTTTATGAGTTTACCCTTAATCATTGAAACCCCTTAAATCCCGACCGGGATGTTGTTTAGTTACGCATTTAAATGCCCGACCGCGTTGTCGCCGATGTAAACCAAGAGTGGTTTAAGAGGCGGTCAAGGTTTTGTGGTGGCTTTTTTGGTGGACTCCAAGACAATGGCGTCAATGCCGTTGTCTTTAAGCCTTTTTTTGGTCATATCCACGGAACCCATTTGGGCGTATGGGCCAATTTTTACCCGATGCCATTCGGAGTTCCCTATTTTCGTTTTCTCCACTTTCGATTCAATGCCCATCAACGCAAGTTTCGCCTTCAGCCGGTCGGCATCGTCCGCCGCCTTGAAAGATCCCGCCTGCATGACGTATTTGCCTTGCTTGGCTTTGCCTAGCCGTTCCTCCCGTAAACGGGTGTTGATTTCATGGTCCGGGACCACCGCCTCTTTGTTGGGCAGCACCGTATAAAATTCAAAATGCGGTTGGGCAGGCTTTGTTTTCTTAGGTTTTGTTTCTTCTTTTAAGACTGGCTTTGGGGTACTGTGGGCGGGTTTGCC
>DBNZ01000061.1:7919-8262 GCA_002299495.1 Methylococcaceae bacterium UBA659 | reverse complement strand
CCTGATGCAATGGGTGGGGGGTGTCGCGTTGCAGTGGGTTGCTGGGATGAATTAATCCGCAAGTAAGCCAGGAAAACCGCAAAACCAATCACCAAAACCGTCACCAGCATCCATCGCCATACGCCAATTTTGGCGTTGTTTTTTTTGCTTGGCCGGGCGGTTTTTTTGCCTGCCCTTACGATATGTTTGTAATCCCTTGACATTACATGGACTCGGGCTTAGTGATGCCCAACAAATCCAGGCCATTAGCCAACACTTGTTTGAAGGCGCCAATCAAATTGAGCCGGGCATCGCGTAATGGCGCATCATCGACCAAAAATTGGTGGCTGTTGTAATAAGTGTG
>DBNZ01000061.1:1562-7500 GCA_002299495.1 Methylococcaceae bacterium UBA659 | reverse complement strand
TGGCGATCAGTTGGGTTTCATGGTCTGCGGTCAGCAACCCTAGGTTTTCCATACCCAGCGGCAAATTCCGCCTCCAGTTTTTTTCATCCAATTGCCGCAACACGCTGCACACTCTGGCATGGGCGTATTGCACATAAAAAACTGGGTTTTCGTTGGTTTTTGAGGTGGCCAGTTTTAAGTCGAAATCCATGTGCTGTTCTGAACGCCGCATCACATAAAAAAACCGTGCGGCGTCTTTACCCACTTCGTTACGCAATTGCCGCAACGTGACGAATTCCCCCGAGCGGGTGGACATTTGCATTTTTTCGTCGCCGCGCCACAGCGTAGCGAATTGCACCAACAACACGTTGAGCCTGTCCGGGTCGGAGCCTAGAGCCTGGATGGCGGCTTTCACCCTAGGTATGTAGCCGTGATGGTCGGCGCCCCAGATGTCGATGATTTGCTCAAAGCCCCGCTCGAGCTTGTTCATATGGTAAGCGATGTCGGAGGCAAAATAAGTGTATTGGCCATTCTCCCGTATCACCACCCGGTCTTTTTCATCGCCTAATTGGCGGGAGGCGAACCACGTCGCGCCGTCCTGCACATAAAGGTGGCCGCCCGCCCGCAGCCTTTCTAAAACCCGTGCGACCGAACCGTCATCCATTAACGAGCGTTCCGAGAACCATTGCTGGTAAGCGACGCCGAATTCATGCAAGTCTTGTTTGATGTCGTCCAAAATGGTATTCAAACCGATTTGGAAGAAATCCCGGTACAGCTTTGGCCCAAGCAGAATTTTGGCCCGGTCGATCAAGGCGTCGATATGGGCTTCCTTGTCCCCGCCCTGGGGTTCGTCGGCAGGGATGTTTTCCAGCACCAGCTCGTGTGGACGCCGGTATTCAAACCCCGCATCCTTGTGGATAGTCCAAGCGATGTCACGAACATATTCACCGCGATATCCATTGCTAGGGAAAGGCGGCGCCTCGCCGCATGCTTCCAAGTACCTCAGCCAAATACTGGTGGCGAGTATGTCCATTTGCCGCCCGGCATCGTTGACATAATATTCGCGGCACACATCAAACCCCACCGCCGCCAACAAATTGGCGACCACCGAACCATAGGCGGCGCCCCGGCCATGTCCGACATGAAGGGGACCTGTGGGGTTGGCGGAGACGAATTCTACCTGGACTTTTTTACCCAAGCCGACTTGGCCTAGGCCAAATTTTGGCCCCAGTTCGTGGATGGTTTTGATGATTTGATGTTGGGCGTAAGGGTTAACAAAAAAATTGATGAAGCCAGGGCCTGCCCATTCGACTTTAACGAGCAACGGGTCGGCAGGCAGGGCGGCGATGATTTGTCCGGCTAACTGCCTAGGATGGATGTTGGCTTGTTTTGCCAGGCTGAGGGCCAGGTTTGAGGAAAAATCACCGTGCTGGGGATCGCGCGTCCGTTCGATGATAATGGCGGGTTGAGTTTCCTCCGCTAAAACCCCCTTGATTTTTAGCGATTCTAAAGCTTGCAGGAGTAATTTTTCTATTGTTTGTTTCATTACCAGAGCGTCGGTTTAATCTGATTGGGGCAATATTATCACGCAAAGCCTATGCTTTATCCATTGCCATCAAATGAGGCTCTGTGTGGAGCGGTGCATCGGGGTCGGCATTGTCCCATTCGATTACTGGGCACAGTTGCCGTTTGATGGCGTCGAGAAATGCCATAATAGCTCCAGAATAATTATTGACCCGGCTCTTTACCGTTTGAACCGTTCGTGCTGAGCCAGTCGCAGCACATAAGTCGCCCTCTTTTTGATCGCCGTCCACTAACCCGGCTAATCCTCTAGCAGCTTCCCCGCTTCCTTTAACAACACGAAATAAGGCAACAAATTATTGACGGGCGCATTCATGATCTTGTGATAAACCTGCCGGTAATGGCCGATTTTTTGCCGCTGTGCGGGTAAGTCAAAATACTCGGCGCAATCATTGGCATTGGCTAAAAACAGAGTGTTAACTGTGCGGCTGATCAGTTGTTTTAGGGCATCGGGTAATTCTGCTAATACCAGCCGTTCCCACGGGTCGCGGGTGGTTAGGGTGGTGAGCCGGGCAAGGATCGTATTTAAACCCAAATAATCGCTTATTTCATGGTACAAAAGCGCGGCTCTTGCCATGGGTTTCCCGGACCGGTCGCAAAGGTTTATCAACAACGGTAAGGCATCCAGTTTATTGATTAAGCGCAGGGTTTGTGCAAGCCCATCGGTTCCTGTCGGCTCTAATGAAACCAACGCATGGCGGTAATCGTTGAGATAGCACCGGTATCGGTCGACCGTTTCTTGGTCAGGACGGATGCTTTGTTTAAACGCCAAGGCCCAATGGCTCATTTCCAGTAGGGCTTTTTCCAATTGCAGCAGTAGCTGGTAGTGCCTTTCAATATCAGCCGGGTTATCCAACCAGGCCATTTCTGCGCGGATGGCGTCCGCGTCTAGCGCCCGGTCAAAAGTCAGGTAGGCCCCGACTTGGTCCAGTAAGGACGGGTTGCCGTTTTCGGTCAACAGGGTCAAAAAACGGCAGCCGGCCTGATTGATTATTTTGTTGCTGACCACGGTCGCTTTTATCCGCGCGGCCAAAGGATGGCTTGCCAAATGGCCCTTAAATTGAAGGGACAGTTGTTCCGGGAAATAGGACTCTAGGTAACATTGGCAACAATCATCATGCCACAATGCGACCTGGCCTTCGATTTGCCGGGCCAGGTACATTTTAGCCGCCGCCATTAACACGGCAAGTTCCGGGCGGGTCAGGGCTTGACCTGGCCGGGCTAGGATTTGCTTTTCGGTCGGGAAGGACTCTATATCCCGGTCTAAAAAACCGGCCGCATCCAGGCGTTCGGCCAGTTGGACCAGGTCTGACGAGTCCTCTTGGCGGCGGCGTTGTTCCAATGACAAACATTGGCTTTGGGCGATGTTGTTGGCAAGCACTAACCGGCAAACTGCATCGGTCATCGCGTTAAAGAGGGGTTGGTAGTCGGCGATTTGGTGTTGTCCATGCAAACGCATCAGCAAGATTTTCAGGTTGACCTCATGGTCGGAGGTGTCCACCCCGGCCGAATTGTCGACCGCATCGGTGTTGATGCGCCCCCCGTGCAAGGCATATTCGATGCGGGCTTTTTGGGTGAAACCCAAATTAGCGCCTTCGCCCACCACCAGGGCTTTTATGTCATGGGCATTGATGCGGACATTGTCATTATGCGGGTCACCAACATCCTCGTGCTTTTCATTTATGGCCTTGACGTAGGTACCTATCCCGCCCAGCCAAAGCAGGTCGGTTTGGGCGCACAGCAAATATTTGATGAGCGAATCCCCGTCTAAGGTTTGGTAACGAATGCCCAACCATTGCCTGACTTGTGCAGAGACCGGGATGTTTGGGTCTGAACGCAAAAACACCCCGCCGCCTTCGGCAAGCAGCTTACGGTCATAGTCGTCCCAGCTGGAACCCGCCAGCCCGAATAGACGCTTGCGTTCGATGACCGCAGCACCGTCGTTAGGCGGGTTAGGGTCGAGGAAAATATGTGTCCCGCTAAACGCCGCTTTTAGGCGGATAAACGGTGACAACAACATGCCGTTGCCGAACACGTCGCCATCCATGCTGCCGATGCCGATGACCGTGAATGCTTCTTGTTGGATGTCCTTGCCGAGTTCCCGAAAATGCCTTTTCACGCATTCCCAGGCTCCCCGGGCGGTGATGCCGAGGGCTTTGTGGTCATAACCCCGAGAACCGCCACTGGCGAACGCATCGTGCAGCCAAAATTGGTAACCGGCGGCCACCCCGTTGGCAATATCGGAAAATTGCGCGGTGCCTTTGTCTGCCGCCACCACCAAATAAGGGTCGGGGTCGTCATAGCAAACCCGTTCTGATACCGGAATAATTTGGTTGCCCTGGTAATTGTCGGTTAAATCTAACAATCCTTGGATAAGGGTGATATAGGCGTTTTTGGCCAGTTCCCTTGGATCTTCTTTGAAGCCGTTTTTTTTGATGACAAACCCGCCCTTGGCGCCCGTAGGGATAATGAGGGCGTTTTTGCTGATTTGGGTTTGCATCAGCCCGAGGATTTCCGTCCTAAAATCGTCCGGCCGGTCAGACCAGCGGATCCCCCCGCGTGATACCTTGCCGCCACGCAAATGGACGCCCTCCATGACCGCCGAGTGCACATAAATTTCGTATTTCGGCCTAGGTGACGGCATGTCGATGACGCCCATGCTGTTAATCTTGATGGCGATAAAAAACTTTTCGTGGTGTTTGCGCCAGTGGAAATTGGAGCGCATGGTCGCGTCAATCAAATTAAAAAGCGAGCGCAGGATGCGGTCGTCATTGGCATCGGAAAGGTTGGCCAGGCCGCCAATCAATTGCAGCCGCAATGGCATGAGCGCCTGCTCTTCACGGTGTATCATGTCCGCCCAAGCCGGGTCGGGACGGAAACGGGCCTCAAAGTAATTGAACAGACAGAGCGCCAGCTCCGGGTTGTTCACTAAGGCGTGATGGAAGCTGGCGCGGGTGGAGTGCAGGTTGAGTTGTAAAAAATAATTGCGGTAGGTGCGGAGCGCATCAACGGCTTGCCAATCCATGCGGGTAAGGATGATAAGCTTGTTTAAGGCGTCATTTTCTACTTCATGGTTCATGACGGCACTCATCGCCGCAATGATGACAGGCCGCAGTTTTTCAAAACTCGCCGCCTGGCTTTTTGCCGTTTTGATGGTAAAGCTTTTTATGAACAGAGCCTTACCATTTTGGGTGGGAATCCGAAATTGGACTTGGTCCATAACCCGTAAGCCAATATTTTCCATTATCGGCAGATATTCATCCAAGTACCGCTCTTGTTGGCTGTAAAAATGCAGACGGTAAGGCGCGTCAGTTTGTTTTGTCCTGACCAGACTCACCAGGGGCCGGTCCAAGCCTTGGATCCGTTGTAAATGCAGCAAATCCTGGAGGGCGTAACGGGGCGTGATTAAATTCCTATAATAATCGGTGAAACCCGCGCCAAATTGGTTGATAAGGCATTCGGCCGTTTTAGCGCCTAACGCCCTATGAGCCAACCGTAGGAAGTGGTCTAGCCAAGGCTGGGCTGGGGTTTTGTTGGCGTCATCTGAATAGGTCATAGATATTTTCTGATCTCCAAGACATTGCAGTTTTTGCGCTTGTTGTAAGTTACCGAATCCATGAGGGTCTTTATTAGGAACAAACCCATGCCGCCCTCTTTGGGCTGGTCAAAATCGGGTGTGGGCACCGTTTCTAGGTCAAAGCCTTGGCCGTGGTCAAATACTTTGATACTCAGCTTTTCGTTGTCTATGTGGATCAATACCCTGACCGTATCTTCCGGATTGGTGCAGGTCGTGTGCTTGATGGCGTTGGCGGTCGCTTCTGTCAGCACCAAGTTTAGGTGGTAAGCTAAGGTCTCCCGGTCTCCGGTATAGCTCTCAAGTTCACGGGCGATACGTTCACCTAAGCTGCCGACAAAATCCAAGTATTTCGTTTGGGTCGGAATGATGACATCGATCTGAATGATAGAACTGGTCATGGTAACCTCTAAGTTTCATTGCCTAAGGCTTCGTTAACATCACGGTAAATTTCAAAAACGCGGTTTAACCGAGTCAATTCAAACATGGACAAGACTTGTTGTTGAATATTGGTTAGAACCAGTTTTCCGCCTTGGGCCGCAGCATTTTTATAACCGGAAAGTAAGGCTCCTAAGCCCGAGCTGTCAATAAACCGCACCTTTTCCAGTTGTACGATGATGCGGGGTTGGCCTTGTTCAATAGATTGTAAGATAGCACCTTTTAATTCGTTGGAATTGTGTGCGTCAATGCGCTCCTCTAACACGGTGATCAAAACGTGGCCGGGTGATTTTTCCAGATTCAATTTCATGGTTGTTTCCAAGACTAAATTAAGCAATACGCAATGGGTCGAATCATAGCATTCTC
>DBNZ01000061.1:0-1185 GCA_002299495.1 Methylococcaceae bacterium UBA659 | reverse complement strand
CCCCCCCCCTCATCGCCCTGTGTAGACACCTATGCCTCTAGGGCATAGCCGTTGCCGAGGTTAATCTGGGCGGCGTCGATATGCAGGAAACCCGGTTCATAGGTTTTGCAGGTTTTGGTTTTGGTTTTGGTTTTTTCCTCTTCCGGCAGCAGATCATCGGTAAGGGGCGGTTGACCTTGTGGCGTTGCAGGCAACGGCGCGGGTTGGAGCGGGTCAGTGCGGGTATTTGCGGCGACAGCAGGTCGTATAAGTCATCCCGTCTTGCCTAGGACGGCGGCCACACTTGAGGTCTTCGCCGGATTCCCGGTGCTGCCATTTATGCGCTGTCTTAGGGTTAATGTTGTACCGCGACGCTAGCTTTGCGAGGCTCTCTTCAGCGTTTTGTATTTTTTCTCGGACGGCGTGCCTGATCGCGGCGGTTGCGTGTCGTATGTGTCCCATTGCTTTTGCTCCTTAAGTGCAGGAGGTTTTAATCCAGTTGAATGTGGGACTAAACAATTAGTGTCTACGACAAGGCTCGGGATAGAAAAAGCTAACTCAAATTAATAATGCGGAGGTATTTCGTGCCCATCGTTACCGACACTGCCCGCATCCTGTTGGTTGGATAAGCTTTTAATCTGCCCGCGCAGTAATTTGCAGGCCATTTCCAAGCGGTCAATTTGTTGCTGCTGTCGGCTGACGGCAGTGTTTAACGCTTGCAACAAATCGTCTTGATATGCGGCTTTGATTTCTAGCTCTATGATGCGGTCATCGTCCATGTTCAGATCACTTTGGAAAATGGTCGCTGTGATTTTTGCGCTAGGTATCGGTCGAACACCATGCAGATGTTGCGGATCAGCAACCGGCCAGCGGGGGTGACGTGGATGCCGCTATCGGACAAGGTGAGCAGGCCGTCTGTTTGCATCGACATTAATGCTTCGAGTTCCGGTGCGAAATAATCCTTGAAGCGGATGTGGAATGGCCGTTCAACACGGGCGAAGTCGAGTTCAAAGTGGCAGATCAGCTGGGTAATCACGGCCCGGCGCAACTGGTCATCGGCGTCCAAACCTACGCCTTTGTAAACCGGCAATTCGCCTTGTTTAATGAGCCTGTCGTACTCGTCCAGTGCCTTGACGTTCTGGACGTGGGCGTCACCGACTTTGCCAATGGAAGTGATGCCTAAGTGCGTGTTTTAAAAGTCTAGAT